>JAVHLY010000004.1 GCA_031081585.1 Armatimonadota bacterium | reverse complement strand
GGCTAGAACCTCGGTGTGCTGGCCGGCCGGGGGATGGGGGCGTCGATGATGAACCCCTCGCCGCCCAGCGCTGCGCGCCGCTGCCCCTCGATGAGGACCTGCACCCGCCGCACCGCCGGGAACTGCGTCCCCGTGTAGACGAGCTGCCACACCCGCGCCTGGACCGAGACCGCACCGCCCCCGGCTTCGATCTCCCGCGAGAGGTCCACCACGGCCACGTCGTCGGCGACCGCCACGCCGCGCAGGACCGTCCCCTCCGGGATGGCCGTGCCGATCCCGCGCGCCTGTTCGTCAGGGGTCGGGCCAGCCAGGAGCGCCAGGAACGCCGCGTGCAGGCGCGTCTCCAGGCTGCGGGCGCGCACGACCCGCTCCACGGGAACGAGGGTGCTCTCCCCCGGTCCGGCCGGGCCGACGAAGTAGACCGTCACGACGACCGGCACCGGCCGGACGAAGGCCCACCACACCACGACGGGCAGGAAGACCAGCAGGAGGACGACGAGGAAGGCGAGGCGCCGACGCATCAGCCTGTCACGACATCTCCTCGTGCACGACCGCGCCGTGGGGGTCCACCTGGGTGAGGAGGAGCTCCGCGGCGATGCCCCGGCGGGCGAAGACGTCCACCATGGCGGCCCCCACGCCCTCCGACCGCTCCGGCGGGGCGAGCGCCGCCACCGAGGAGCCCGACCCGGCCAGCACCGCGCCGTAGGCCCCCGCCGCCTCCGCCGCCGCCAGGACCTCGGGCAGCCCGGGGACGAGCCGGGCCCGGTACGGCTGGTGGAGGCGGTCGCGCATGGCCGGGCGCAGCAGCCGCTCTTCCCCCGTGAGCAGGGCCGCCACCAGCAGGGCGGCGCGGCCGACGTTGAAGACGGCGTCGGCGTGGGGGACGGTCTCCGGCAGCAGCGCCCTCGCCTCCGCAGTGGCCACCGTCACCTCGGGCACGGCCACGACGACGTCCAGGTCGGCGCGGGGGAGGAAGCGGGCCGGGTGGAGGCCTTCCTCGTCGGCCACCACCGCCACGACGCCGCCCAGCAGCGCCGGGGCGACGTTGTCGGGGTGCCCCTCGATCCCTGCGGCCAGAGCGAGGAGGCGCTCCTGAGGGAGCGGCCCGCCCAGGAGGTGGTTGGCCGCCACGAGCCCGCCGACCACCGAGGCCGCGCTGCTCCCCAGCCCCCGGGCCACGGGGATGGCGCACTCGACCGTGATGCGGAAGCGCTCCCGCCGTCCGGCCTCCTGCGCCACCGCCTCGGCCGCCCGGGCGACCAGCGGCCGGCTCACCGTCCCCAGCGCCGCCGCCCGCGGGCCGGTGAAGGCGACGGTGGTCTCCTCGTCCACCGCCATGGTGATGCGGTCGTGGAGCTGCACGGCCATGCCGAGGACGTCGAACCCGGGCCCCAGGTTGGCGATGGTGGCAGGGACGCTCACGTGGACGGTCATGCTGGTGTCGGGGCGGCGGCCCGTGCTCCCGGCCGGGTCCTCATCCGTGCCCCGCGTCAAGATAGCACGCAGGAGCGCATGATACACTGGATCGGCCGTGGACCCCGTGCTCGTGCAGTTCGGCCCGCTGGTGATCCGCTGGTACGGCGTCATGCACGCCCTCACCATCGCCGTGGGCCTGTGGCTGGCCTACCGCTTCGGCCCGCGCTTTGGCGTCCCCGCCGCCGTGCTGGACCGCATCGGCCTGTGGGCGGTGGTGGCCATGTACGTGGGCGGGCGGCTGGGGTACGTGCTCTCGCATCCTGCGGAGTTCCGCGACCCGCTGGAGGTCCTCCGCGTCTGGCACGGAGGCCTGGCCTCCCACGGGGCCATCCTGGCCGGGCTGGCTTACTGTACGGTGGCCGCCCGCCGCGCCGGTGTCGCCGTGCAGTCGCTCTTCGACGCCGGCGCCTTCGCCCTGCCGGTGGGATCGTTCTTCGTCCGCTTCGGCAACTTCATGAATGGCGAGCTGTACGGCGCGCCCACCACGCTACCCGTGGGGGTGCGCTTCCCCACCGCCCCCGACGCCCCCCGCCACCCGGTGCAGCTCTACGAGATGGCCCTCGCCCTCGTCATCCTGGCGGTGGTGTGGCGGGTGGCCCGCCGGCGGGCCTTCCCGGGGCAGGTGTGGTGGACGGCGCTGGCCCTCGTCTCGCTGATGCGCCTGGGCTTGGACGTCCTGCGCCCCGAGCACCGCGTCTGGGGCGTGCTGGCGACGGGACAGGTCGCAGCGCTCCTGCTGCTCGGCGTCTCGCTGTGGTTCCTCTGGCGCCGCCCGACGGCACCGGCGGCGAGCCTCCAGCACCTCCCGGACGGCAGCGCCGGATCCTGACTCGCGGATCCAGGTCGGGATCCCGCAGCGTGGCGGCCGACCACCTCAGGCCCTGGGCTCGGCCCTCCCGCTCGAGCCTGGAACATCGCCTCTGAGCCATCGCCGTCCCCCTGCCGAACCGGTCGTGCCCTACCCGAACCGGTAGTGCACCCCGAAGCCGCCGCGGGGCAGCCGCCAGTCGATTACTCGGTAGGGACACCCGAGCAGGCAGGAGGTGCACTCCACGCAGTTCTCGTAGGCGATGACGATCTTCTCCCCGTCCCAGGTGTAGACGTTGGCGGGGCAGAAGGTCGTGCACGGCCGGCCCCACTCCCGCCCGCACTGCTCGGCGCAGACTTCCCGGTGGGTGATGTCGATGTGGGAGTGGCGGTCGTGGCGGTACTGCACCAGGTAGAGCTTTTCTTCCACCTGGACGCGGGGCAGCGGCGGCTCGTCCGGCGCGGCCGCCCGCGGCAGCGGCGCGCTGGGCGTGCGGACGGGCGCGGGGCGCCTCAGCGGATGGCCTTCCATCCCTGGTAGAGGTCCTTCGCCATCTGCCACAGGGGGCGCACCTCGCGCACGTGGCGCCAGATCTCCTTCTGCTTGGCCCGCTTGCTCAGCCCGTCCACGGTGAGCATCTCGCCCACGACGTCGTTGGCCAGGCGCGTGTAGAGCTCCAGCAGCTCGGGCCGCCGGTCCACCAGGTCCGGGAGGTCTCGGTACTTGCGCAGGTCCTGCAGCACGAAGCTGGCCTCCAGGAGCTGCTGGTAGATCGGTCCGGCCGCGTCCAGATCACCGCGCGCCCTGGCCTGGACGATGGCCTCGCCGGCCATCCGTCCCGCCGCCATCGCCAGGTTGCTCCCCTCGCGGTGCAGCCCGTTCACCATCATGGCCGCATCCCCGGCCACCAGCACGCCGCGCCCGTAGAGCCGGGGCATGGCCCGGTAGCCCCCTTCGGGGATGGCGTGGGCGGCGTACTCCTGCACCTCGCCCCCCTCGATGAGGCGCGCCACGAAGGGGTGCTGCTTGAATCCTTCCAGCAGGTCGTAGGGCGTGATCTTCGTGCGCATCAGGTGGGAGATGAGCGCGCCGATGCCCACGGAGAGGCTCTCCCGGTTGGTGTAGATGAAGCCGTAGCCGGCCATGCCGCGCGTGACCGAGCCGTAGACCTCGATGGTCACCCCCTCGCCCTCGCGCACGGCGAAGCGCTCCTCGATCACCTGCGGAGGCAGCGCGATGACCTCCTTCACCGCCAGCGCCGCCTCCGAGGGCTCGAGGGGCCGGTCGCGCAGCCGGGCCTTCTGCACCAGGAAGGAGTTCACGCCGTCGGCGATGACCACGACGTCGCCGTAGACGTCACCCCCCTCCCGGCCCGCCCGCACGCCCACGACCCGGTCGCCGTCCCACAGGACGTCCTCCACGGTGGTGCCGGGGATGAGCAGCGCGCCGGCGGCCTCCGCCTGGGCGGCAAACCAGCGGTCGAACCGGGCGCGCAGCACGGTGAAGGCGTTGGGCATCCCGTGGCCCGGGCCGTGGGCGGCGCTCCGGTAGCCCACGCTCACCGCCGAGGTAGGCGTGGCCAGCCACACCCGCTCCTCGACGACGACGCGCTCGATGGGCGCCTGGGTCCAGAACTCCGGGATCAGGTCGGCCAGCATGCGCCCGTACATCACCCCGCCCATGACGTTCTTGGCACCGGGGTACTCGCCGCGCTCGAAGAGGACCACGCTCAGCCCCGCCCGCGCCAGGGTGAGGGCGGCGGCGCTGCCCGCGGGCCCCGCCCCCACGACGATGGCGTCGAACCGCTCGGTGGCCATACCGCCCGCTACCGTCCCAGGAGCGCGGCCAGCGGCCGCACCGACTCGACGAGGGAGCCGGGGAAGACCCCGAGCAGCAGGACGGCGGCCGCCGCCGCCAGCACCACCGCCGTCGTCCCGCGTGCCGCCGCCACGGTCACGCCGCCGGCCGGGGAATCCAGGAACATGACGTAGGGCACCCGCAGGTAGTAGTAGGCGGAGACCACCGTGGTGAGCGCGCCGACCAGGACGAGCCAGACCTGCCCGGCCTGGAGGGAGGCCTGGAAGAGGTAGAGCTTGCCGATGAACCCGGCGGTCGGCGGAAACCCCGCCAGGGCCGCCATAAAGAGGGCCATGGCCGCCCCTGCCGCCGGATACCGCCGTCCCACCCCGCGCAGCGCCTCGATGTGGTCCACCTCCTCCCCGGCCCGGTGGCACAGCAGCGCCACGGCGAAGGCGCCCAGCGTCATGAAAAGGTAGGCGGCCAGGTAGAAGGTGGCCGCCCCCACGCCCGGCGGCCCCGCCGCCACGCCCATGAGCAGGTAGCCGGCGTGGGCGATGGAGGAGTAGGCCAGCAGCCGCTTGAGCGAGCGCTGGGCCAGGGCCACCAGGTTCCCGACGAGCAGCGTCGCGCCCGCCAGCGCGGCCAGCAGCGCCGTCCACTGCGGCGCCAGCCCCGGGGCCTCCAGTCCCGGCGTGCGCAGCAGCGCCGCAAAGGCCCCCACCTTGGCGATGACCGCCATAAAGGCCGTCACCGGCAGCGGCGACCCCTCGTAGACGTCGGGGACCCAAACGTGGAAGGGGACGAGGGCCGCCTTGAAGGCCAGGCCGATCGTCACCAGGGCCACGCCGCCGGCGAGCAGCGCCGTCACGCCACTCCGCGCCGCCGCGGCCACGGCCTCCAGCGCCGTCGAGCCCGCCGCCCCGAAGAGCAATGCCACGCCGTAGAGGAAGAGGGCACTGGCGAAGGAGCCGAGGAGGAAGTACTTGAGCCCGGCCTCCTGCGAGGGCAACCAGCCGCGGCGGAAGGCCGCGAGCACGTACAGGGGCACGGAGAGGGTCTCCAGCCCCAGGAAGAGCAGGAGGAGGTCGCGCGCGGCCGCCATCACCATGGCACCCACCGCCGCGAAGAGGACGAGGGCGTGGTACTCGCCACGCTCCAGGCCCAGGCGCCGGAGGTAGTCGCTGCCGAGCAGCACCGCCGCCGCGGTGGCGAGCAGCGCCACCATCTGCCAGGTCTGGGTGAGCCCGTCGCGGACGAAGGTCCCGCCGAAGGCCGGCGGGCGCTCCCCCACCGCTGCCAGGGCGGCCGCGGCGGCGATCACGCCGCCCAGCGCCAGCAGGCGCATCGCCGGCCGCCAGGGGCGCGGTGCCAGCACGTCCCACAGGAGGACGGCCACGGCCGTCGCGGTGAGGAGGATCTCGGGGAGGAGCGCGATGACGTCCGCCATTACCCGGACTCCCCGCGATCGGGCCCCACCGCACGCCACCCCGACCGCACCGCTCCTGATCGGGATGGCGCCCGGTGGTCAAGGAGCTGACCGCGCGCGCACCCCTGCGCTGCGGCGCGCGGCCCCGCCGGCGTTCCCTGTGGTCGGCGCCCGGCCTGAGGGGCCGCCGCAGCACCGCATCCTGCCTTGCCCACCGCCTCCATGCGGGCCCGGTCGGCCACCGCCTCCACGCGCGCCACCACCGCCCGCACGCTCGCTTCGCTCCGCCGCAGGAAGGGCCCCGGGGCGAGGCCGATGGCGAAGATCAGCGCCAGCAGTGGCGCGAAGACCAGCACCTCTCGCGCTCCCACCTCGGTCAGCCGCTCCGGGTGACGCGCCCGCAGCGGGCCCTGCATCACCCGCTGGTAGGCCCACAGCAGATAGACGGCCGAGAGGATCACGCCGCTGGCGGCCACCACCGTCCCCAGCGGCGTGCGGCGGAAGGCGCCGAGCAGGATGAGGAACTCCCCGACGAAGCCGTTCGTCCCCGGCAGCGCCGCCGAGGAGAGCATGACGATGGTGACGATGGCGGCGAAGCCGGGCATGCGCGCGGCCACGCCGCCGTAGTCGGCCAGCTGCCGGGTGTGCAGCCGGTCGTAGAGCACGCCGACGATGAGGAAGAGGGCCCCCGTGCTGATGCCGTGGTTGACCATCTGCAGGACCGCGCCCTGCAGCCCTTCCGGGTTCATGGCGAAGATGCCCAGGGTGACGAAGCCCAGGTGGCTGACGCTGCTGTAGGCGACCAGGCGCTTGAGGTCGGCCTGCGCCCAGGAGACGATGCCCCCGTAGACGATCCCGACGATGCCGAGCAGCGCCATCACCGGCGCGAAGGCCGCGGCCGCCTCGGGGAAGAGCCCCAGCGAGAACCGCACCAGCCCGTAGGCGCCCATCTTCAGGAGGAGCGCCGCCAGGACCACGCTGCCCGGCGTGGGGGCCTCCACGTGGGCGTCGGGGAGCCAGGTGTGCAGCGGCCACACCGGCACCTTCACGGCGAAGGCCACGGTGAAGGCCCAGAAGAGCCACCGCCCCGCCGGCCCGCCCACGCCGGCCTCCTGCAGCGTCAGCAGGTCGAAGGTGCGCTCGCCCGCCGGGGCGAGGATGTAGAGGGCGACGATGGCCACCAGCATGAAGGCGCTGCCGGCCATCGTGTACAGGAGGAACTTGTTCGCCGCGTAGGTGCGTGCGGGCCCGCCCCACAGCCCGATGAGGAAGTACATAGGGACGAGGACGGCCTCCCAGAAGACGAAGAAGAGGACCAGGTCAAGCGCCAGGAAGGTCCCGAGTACGGCCGTCTCCAGCAGCAGCATGGCCGCCGTGAAGCCCTTCACCTGCTCGGTGACCGACGACCACGAGGCCAGCAGCGCCACCGGGAAGGTGAGCGCGGTGAGGCCGACCAGCAGCAGGCTGATGCCGTCGGCGCCCACGTGGTAGGCGATCCCGAGTCCCGGCGCCCAGGCCCGCCCCTCCACGAACTGCATCGCCGCCTGGGACGGGTCGAAGAGGGCCCACAGCCGGATCGCCACGCCCAGCGTGGCCAGGGCGATCAGCAGCCCCACCCAGCGCACGAGGCCCGTGGCGCGCCCGGGCAGCAGCGCCACCACCCCCGCGCCCAGAGCCGGCAAGAAGATGAGCCAGGAGAGCATCAGCGCACCACCCAGTAGGCCATCACCAGGATGGTCCCGGCCAGCAGCAGCAGCGCGTACTGGCGGACGTAGCCCGTCTGGAGGCGGCGCAGCGCGCCGGCGACGGCCACCGCGGCGCCGCCCACGGCGTTCACCGCCCGGTCGACGACGCCCTGGTCGACAGGCCCCGCCAGCAGGAGGGCCGCATGCCGCGCGGCCGGCACCAGCAGGCCGTCGTAGAGCGGGAGCAGCCCCCAGTGCTGCTCGGCGGCGCGGCCGAACCACCCCAGCGCGGGCTCCCGCCGGTCGCGGTGCAGCCACCAGCCGGTGGCCAGCCCGGCGAGCGCCACCACCGTCGAGAGCGCCGGCACGAGCAGGCCGGGAGGGGCGTGCGCCGGGGCGGCGTGTGGCACCGCGCGCTCGAACACCGGTGCCAGCGCCGCCAGCAGCGGCGCCCCCGCCCAGCGCGCACCCAGCACCCCGCCGGCCACCGAGAGGAGGGCCAGGACGCCCATGGGCACGGCCATCACCGGCGGCGCCTCGTGCGGGTGCGCGTCGGAGGGCGGCGCCCCGGCAAAGGTGTAGAGCGCCGCACGGGTGATGTAGACCGCCGTGACGAAGGCGGTGAGGACCCCCGTCGCCAGGAGGAGTCCCGCCAGCAGGCCGCCGCCCGTGAGGGCGTGCTCCCAGGCGCGCTCCAGGATCAGGTCCTTGCTGACGAAGCCGGCAAACGGCGGGACGCCGGCGAGCGCCAGGGCGCCCACCAGGAAGGCCAGCGCGGTGACCCGCAGTGGCGTCCACAGGCCCCCCAGCCGGCGCATGTCGATGACGTCGTGCGTGGCGTGCATCACGCTGCCCGCCGCCAGGAAGAGGAGCGCCTTGAAGAAGGCGTGGGTGGTCAGGTGGAAGATGCCGGCGGACGGGGCGAGCACCCCCAGCGCCAGGAACATGTACCCGAGCTGGCTGATGGTGGAGTAGGCCAGCACCCGCTTGAGGTCCCACTCGCGCAGCGCCACCGTGGCCGCGAACAGCGCCGTGAGCGCCCCCACGGTCCCCACGACCGCCAGCGTGCCGGGGTGGGCGAAGAGCGGGTAGAGCCGCGCCACCAGGTAGACCCCGGCCGTCACCATGGTGGCGGCGTGGATCAGCGCCGAGACCGGCGTGGGCCCCTCCATGGCGTCGGGGAGCCAGGTGTACAGCGGCAGCTGGGCCGACTTGCCCGTGGCCCCCGCAAAGAGGAGCACCCCGGCCGAGAAGACCAGTGCGGGGTCCAGCGTCTGCGCCCAGGCGTTCAGGGCGGCCAGGTCGAGGGTGCCGGCCTGGGTCCAGAGGAGGAGGACGCCCAGCAGGAACGCGGCATCCCCGATGCGGTTCACGACGAAGGCCTTGCGGCCCGCGGCGGCCGCCCGCTCGCGCGTGAACCAGAACCCGATGAGGAGGTAGGAGCAGAGCCCGACGAGTTCCCAGCCCACGAAGAGCACGAGGAGGTTGCGCGCCAGGACGAGCAGCAGCATGGCCGCCGTGAAGAGGTTCAGGTAGGCGAAGTAGGTGGCGGCCCGGGGATCATCCGCCATGTAGCCGATCGAGTAGACGTGGATCACGAAGCCGACGCCGGTGACCACGAGGGCCATCACGAGGGCCAGCGGGTCGACCAGCAGGGCGACGTCCGCCCGGAACGCCCCGGCGGCGATCCAGGGGAAGAGCGTCCGCGCCTGCGCGGCCCCGGGGTAGGTGGCAGCCCCGGCCACGGTGGCCAGGAAGGCCGCGCCCACCAGCGCGCTGGCGAGCACTCCGGGGAGCGGGCGGGGCAGGCGGCCGCCCGCCACCCCGAGGAGCAGCCATCCCAGGAGCGGCCACAGGGGGATCGTCCAGGCGAGCTCAGCCACGGAGCAGGTGCACCTCGTCGAGGTTCACGCTGCGGCGGGCGCGGAAGATCTCCACGATCAGCGCCAGCCCCACGACCACCTCAACACCGGCCACGACGATGGTGAAGACGACGGCGAGCTGGCCGTCCAGGGTGCCGAGCGTCCGGGCAAAGGCGACGAAGGTGAGGTTGACCGAGTTCAGCATCAGCTCGATGGCCATGAAGACCACGAGGGCGTTGCGCCGCACCAGCACCCCGGTCATGCCGATGGCGAAGAGCGCGGCTCCCAGCACCAGGTAGTACGCCAGCGGGACAGTCACGGGGCCGCCACCGCCTCCGGCGCCCGGGCGTTCGGCTCCTCTTCCGTGGATTCGGCGGGACGCGCCGCTGGCGAGGGTACCCGCACCGCCAGGGCGCCCTTCGCCAGCACCACCGCCCCCACCATGCCGATCAGCAGGAGGAGCGCGGCCAGCTCGACCGGCAGGAGGAAGCGGGTGAAGAGGGCCTCTCCCACCGCCTCGGGCGACCCGAACCCGGCGGCCGGCGGCGCGGCCGTGGGAAGGCGGGCGGCCGGGGCCGCACTACGCCCACCCGAGACCACCGCCCCCAGCCCGGCCAGGAAGAGCGCCCCTAGGGCCACCGCCGCCGGCCGCTGCAGCCGCAGGTCCTCGCGCGGGGGTTCGCCCGGCTGCATGTGCAGCAACATGATGACGAAGAGGAAGAGGACGACGATCGCCCCCGCGTAGACGATCACCTGGAGCACGGCGACGAAGGGGGCCCAGAGCAGCAGGTAGAGGAAGGCCAGGGCCACAAGCACGGCCAGCAGGGCCAGGGCGCTGTGCACCGGCCGCCGGGCGGTGACGACGCCCAGCGCGCCCGCCAGGGCGAGGGCGGCCGCCGGGAGGAAGAGGACGAGCTCCACCGCCCCTAGACCTCGCGCCGGGGGTCGCGCCCGCTGGCCCCCGGGTAGGGCTCGGTGAGCATGGGCTTGGTGTAGATCAGCTCGGCGCGGCTGTAGCCGGCCAGCTCGTAGTCGTGTCCCAGGACGATGGCCCCGGTGGGGCACGCCTCCTCGCAGAACCCGCAGAAGATGCAGCGCAGCATGTTGATCTGGAACTCCTCGGCGTACCGCTCCCCGCGGCTCACCTGGTGCTCGGGGGTGTTCTCGGCCGCGCGCACGTAGATGGCCTGGGAGGGGCAGACGATGACGCACAGCTCGCACCCGATGCAGCGCTCAAGCCCGTCGGCGTAGCGGGTGAGCCAGTGGCGCCCCTTGAAGCGCGGGGCCACCGGCGGCTTCTCATCCGGATAGGCCACGGTCACCGGCGGGCGCACGAGGTAGCGCAGGGTGATGCCGAGCCCTCGGACCATGCTGAGGAAGCGGTCCACCTGGGCGCGCACAGTGGCCACGGCTAGCCCGCCCCCCACAGGACCACGCCCACCGCCACGACCACGTTCACCAGGCCCACCGGCAGCAGCACCTTCCACCCGAAGGCCATGAGTCGGTCGTGGCGCACGCGCGGCAGGGTGGCCCGCAGCCAGATGAAGACGAAGACGCCGAGGAGCGTCTTCAGCACCATCCACGCCACGGGCGGCACGACGCCGAGCAGCGCCCCCAACCCCGGGGGCGCGTGCCAGCCGCCCAGGAAGAGGACGGCGGCCAGCGCGCTCATCGTGATCACGGCCAGGTACTCGCCGATGAAGAACATGGCGAACTTGAAACCGCCGTACTCGGTCTGGTAGCCGGCGATGAGCTCCTGCTCCGCCTCCGGCAGGTCGAAGGGGGCGCGGTTGGTCTCGGCCACGGCGGCCACGAAGAAGAGGGCCAGCGCCAGCGTCCCGTGGGGCACGTGCAGGGCGAACCACAGGTCGCGCTGGGCCTGGACGATGCGCACCAGGCTCAGCGAGCCGGCCAGCAGCACGGGGACAAGCGCCCCCAGGCCCAGGGCCAGCTCGTAGGAGATGAGCTGCGCGCTGCTGCGCAGGCTGCCGAGCAGAGAGTACTTGTTGTCGGCCGACCAGCCGCCGAGGATCACCCCGTACACGCCCAGCGAGGAGATGCCGAGCAGGAGGAGCAACGCCACGTTCACGTCGGCCACGTACAGGGTGACCTGGCGGCCGAAGAGCGTGACCGCCGGGCCGAGCGGCACCAGCGCGTACATCGCCAGCGAGGCGGCCATGGCGATGGCCGGGGCGAACCAGTAGACCACCGGGTCGGCCCGGCGCGGGCGGAAGTCCTCCTTGAAGATGAGCTTGATCCCATCGGCCAGCGGCTGGAGGAGCCCCAGCGGGCCCACGCGGTTCGGCCCGTAGCGTAGCTGGAAGCGCCCGAGCAACCGCCGCTCCCCGTAGGTCAGGTAGGCCGTGGCGGTGAGCATCACGAAGAGGATCACGGCGCTCTTCACTGCCGCCTCCACCACCACGGCCAGGAGCGGGCTCTGCGGGCTCATGCGCCAGCCGCCGTGGCCGCGACCGCGGGCTGGAGCGCGCGCACAGCCACGCGCGGGGCCGGCTCGTCCCAGGAGAGCAGCCGCCGCACCGGCACGGCGTCGAAGGCGCGCGGCAGCCAGGCCCGTCCGCGCGGTACTGCGGCGTCGAGCGCCAGACGCACCACCACGGCGCGCTCCGCTCCGCGCCGGCGTGCGCCGGGCGAGGCCGCGGCCTCCCCGTCCGCCGCGCCGGCGGCTGAGCCCGCTGGCTGGACGGGCGGCAGCGCCGCCACCTCCACCAGCGCGCCCGGCTGGAGTCCGGCCGTGGCGGCATCCTCCGGGTGCAGCACGACCACCGGCTCCTCCGCCAGGTCGGCGATGCGCGGGGCGCGGCCGGACATGCTGCCGCGATCGAAGAGGACCTCGCCCGTGAGCAGCCACCAGGCCTCACCGGGGGATGGCCGTTGCGCCTCCCCGGGCAGGTGGACCTCGGCCGCCCACCCGTCGGGCAGGGGCGGCGGGGTCAGGACCGCGTCGACGGCCAGCCCCGGGACGCGCGCAGCCGCCTCCCGGAAGACCTCCTCCCACCCCGCGTACGCCCACTCCGCCCCCAGCCGGTCGGCCAGCGCCAGCAGGATGTCGCCGTCCGCCCGGGCCTCGCCCGGCCCGCGGATGGCCGCGGTGAGGCGCTGGACGCGCCCTTCGATGGTGGTGACGGTCCCGTCGCGTTCGGCAAAGGCCAGCGCCGGCAGCACGACGTCGGCGGCGGCGGCGGTGGCGGTGAGGAAGAGGTCGTGCACCACCAGGAAGGGCGTGGCGCGGCGCGCCGCCTCCCAGGCGGCGTGGTCCGGTACCTCCGTGGCCGGGTCGGCGCCCAGCACGTAGAGCACGTCCACCCCCGCCTCGCCGGCGTGGCGGAGGATCTCCGGGGCCGTCCACCCGCCCGGACCCGGCTGCACCCCCATGAGGGCCGCTCCCCAGGCGTTGCCCTTCCCCCGCATCACGTGCACGACCGCCCCGACTTCCTGCAGGCGCCGGGCCGCAGCCAGCACCGCCTCCCCTGACGGGCCCTCCAGGGCGGCGCGACCCAGGTAGAGCATGGGCCGGCGGGCGGCACGCAGCGTCTCCACCATGCGCTCCACGACCTCGGGCGGCACATCCACCTGCTGCAGCGCGGTCCCGTCGAGCGTGCCGCCCCCCAGCGCGTCGGCCAGCTGCGCCAGCACCACCGCCTCGCCGCCCGGGACCGGGTGGACCTGTCCGCGCAGGTGACGGCCGATCTCCAGCGCCCGCGGGTGGAGGGCGAAGGCTGCCGCCCCGGCGTCGATGGCCCGCTTCAACCGCAGCCAGGCGATCGGGTACTCCTCGGTGAGGTCGCACCCGACGAGCAGGTGCCAGTCCGCCTCCTCGATGGCGGCGAGCGGTGTGCGCAGCCCCCAGGGAAGGCGCAGCGAGGGGCTGCCGGGACGCGCGTCCACCCGGTGGTCGAGGTGCGGGGTGCCCACCAGTTCCCCGAAGAGGCGGCGGACCAGATGGCAGTCCTCGTTGGTGAGGCGGGTGCCGCCGAGGGCGGCCACGCGCCGCGGGTCCGCCTCACGCGCCGCCCGCAGGCGGTCGGCCACCAGGTCGAGGGCCTCGCGCCAGGTGGCCGGCCGGAGCTGCCCGTCCCGCCGCACGAGGGGCTGCGTCAGCCGGTCGGGGGCGTGGAGGTACTCGTAGCCGAACTGCCCCAGGTCGCACAGCCACACGTCGTTCACCGGCGGCGCTTCGCGGGCGCGCACCCGCGCCACCCGGCCGTCGCGTACGTCCAGGGTGAGGGCGCACCCCAGCCCGCACTGCGTGCAGACGGAGGGGACGGGGCGCACGTCCCAGGGGCGGGCCAGGAAGCGGAAGGCCTTGCTCGTCAGCGCCCCCACCGGGCAGATGGCGATGGTGTTGCCGATGAACTTGGAGCGCACCGGCCGGGTGAAGGGGGTGTCGATCTCGGTCTGGAAGCCGCGGTCGAACCCCTTGAGGGCGTCGTCGCCGGCCACGAGCTCCCCGAAGCGCACGCAGCGCCAGCACAGCACGCAGCGCTCCCGGTCCAGCACCAGTACCGCGCCGAGGGAGACCGGCTTGGCGAAGTCGCGCTTCGGCTCGATGAAGCGGCTGCGCCCCGCTCCGTAGGCGAAGGCCTGGTCCTGCAGCGGGCACTCCCCGCCCTTGTCGCAGATGGGGCAGTCCAGCGGGTGGTTGATCAGCAGGAACTCCAGGATGCGCTCCTGGGCGGCGCGCGCCTCGGGGCTGGAGGCGTGCACCACCATCCGGTCCTGGGCCACCAGGGTGCAGGAGGTCTGCAGCCGCGGCATCCCCTCCACCTGCACCAGGCACTGCCGGCAGGCGCCCAGGGGGGGCATGCGGTCGTGGTAGCAGAAGACGGGGATGTCGATCCCGGCGGCGCGGGCGGCCTGCCACACGGTGGTCCCGCGCGGCACGGTCACGGGGCGGCCGTCGATGGTGAGCGTGACGGTGGGTCGGTCGTCGCTCATCGCCCCGTCCCCATCGAGCCGTCCGGCGTGCTCATCGCCCCATCCTCGCCTCAGCTCGCCGCCACCCTGGGCGCGGCCAGGCGCTCCTCCACGTCGCACCGCCCCGTCCGAATGTGGTACTCGTACTCGTGCCGGAAGTGGCGCAGCGAGGCATTGAGGCTCGGCGGGACGCTCTCCCCCAGCGGGCAGAAGCAGGCGCCGGTCATCCCGTCGGAGATGTGCTGCAGCAGGTCCAGGTCGGCCATGCGCCCCCGGCCGTGCAGGAGGCGCTCGAAGACCTGGGCCAGCCACACCGTCCCCTCCCGGCAGGGGGTGCACTTCCCGCACGACTCTTCCATATAGAACTCCACGGTGCGGGCAATCACCCGGACGATGCAGGCGGAGTCGTCCAGCACGATCTGGGAGGCGGAGCCCAGCATCGAGCCGACCTGACGCAGCGGCTCGTAGTCCAGGGGCACGTCCAGGTGGGCTTCGGTGAGCAGGGCGGAGGAGGAGCCGCCGGGGAAGGCGGCCTTGAAGCGCCGCCCCGGGCGCAGCCCGCCCGCGTGCTCGAAGATGAGCTCCCGCAGCGGCGTCCCCAGCGGCAGCTCGTAGAGGCCGGGCCGGCGCACGTGGCCGCTCACCGAGAAGAGCGCCGGCGGGCCCAGGCGGGCGTAGGCCTCCGGCCCCAGGCGCAGGATGGCCGGCACGTGGCAGAGGGTCTCGACGTTGTTGATCACCGTGGGCTGTCCGTACAGCCCCACCACGGCCGGGTAGGGCGGGCGGGCGCGCGGCATGGCCCGGCGGCCCTCCAGCGACTCCAGCAGCGCCGTCTCCTCCCCGGCGATGTAGGCGCCCGCGCCGGTGTGCACGACCACGTCCAGGTCCACGTCGGTGCCGAAGATCCTGCGGCCGAGGACGCCGTGCGCGTAGGCCTCCGCCACCGCCTGCTCCAGGCGCCGCCGGGCCAGGTACCCCTCGCGGCGCACGTAGACGTAGGCCTTGCGGATGCCCACGGCAAAGGCCGCGAGGACCATCCCCTCCAGCAGCAGGTGGGGGGCGCGCTCCAGCAGGCGGTGGTCCTTGAAGGTGCAGGGCTCGGCCTCGTCGCCGTTCACCACCAGGTACTTCACCGGGGCGTCCTTGGGGATGAAGGCCCACTTCCGCCCCGTGGGGAAGCCGGCCCCGCCCTTGCCGCGCAGCCCCGACCGCTCCACCGCCGCGATGACGTCCGCAGGCGCCATCGTCCGCAGCACCGTGCGCGCGGTCTCGTACCCGCCCGCGCGCAGGTAGGCCTCCAGGTCGAAGGCGTCGTCGCGCTCCAGCCAGGGGAGCAGGATGCGCTCGCCCACCTCAGCCGCCCCCCTGGGCCGCGCCCCCGCCCGGCTCCGCGGCGCGGCTCGCCGATCCGGGGCGGCCCGCCGGCTCGGCAGGGCGACCCGCCGGCCCCGCGCCGGCGCGGTAGCGGGCCAGCACCTCGTCCACCAGCTCCGGGGTGAGCGGCCCGTAGCGCTCCTCGTCGACCATCATCATCGGCGCGTGGTCGCACCAGGCCAGGCACTCCCACGTGCGGAAGGTGAAGAACCCGTCCGGCGTGGTCTCGCCCGGGCGGACGCCCAGCCGCGCCTCCAGGTGGGCGCGCAGGCGGTCGGCGCCGTTGAGCAGGCAGGCCAGGTTCGTGCAGAGCAGGAGCTGGTGGCGCCCCGGCGGGCGCAGGAAGTAGAGGCGGTAGAAGGACGCCACCGCCGCCACCTCGCTGAGCGGCACCTCCAGGGCCTCCGCCACCGCCTCCAGGACGTCAGGCGGCAGCCACCCCGCCTCACGCTGCGCCACGAAGAGGGCCGGCAGCAGCGCGGACTGGCGCTGCTCGTACCGCGCCCCCAGCGCGCGGATCTCGCTCCGCGCGGCCTCGCTCAGCCCCGGCATCAGCGTGCGACCCCGTCCCCGCCGCGGCCGCCGCGCCGCACCCGTGGAGGCCTCTGCACCACGCCCGGGCCGGGGTCAGCGGTCCACATCGCCGAGCACGATGTCGATGCTGGCGATGGCCACGACGACATCGGCGAAGGTGCCGCGGAAGACCATCACCGGCAGGGCCTGGAGGTTGCAGAAGGAGGGGGCGCGGATGCGCACCCGCATGGGGCGGTTGCTCCCGTCGCTGACCAGGTAGTAGCCCTTCTCGCCGCGCGGGGACTCCACGGCATGGTAGACCTCGCCCACGGGCGGGTGAAACCCCTCGCTGACGAGCTTGAACTGGTGGATCACCGCCTCCATACTGCGCACCAGCTCCCGCCGCGGTGGGAGCACCACCTTGCGGTCGTCGACGGCGACCGGCCCGTCGGGCAACCGGTCCAGCGCCTGCAGGATGATGCGCCGGCTCTGGCGCATCTCCTCCATCCGCACCGTGTAGCGGTCGAAGGCGTCCCCGTGGCGGCCCAGGGGGACGTCGAAGGCGAACTGCTCGTAGCCGGAGTACGGGAAGGCCTTGCGCACGTCGTAGTTCACGCCCGAGCCGCGCAGGACGGGGCCGGTGCAGCCGTAGGCCACCGCCTCCGCGGCCGGCAGGACGGCCACCCCTTCGGTGCGCTCGCGCCAGATCAGGTTGTCGGTGAGGAGCCGCTCGTACTCGTCGAGCCGCCGGGGCAGGTCCTCCATGAGCTGGCGCACGGCGGCCTCGAACCCCTCGGGCAGGTCCCACTGCAGCCCGCCCACGCGCATGTAGCCGTGCATCATCCGCTGCCCGGAGATCTGCTCGAAGAGGTCGAGGATGCGCTCCCGGTCGACGAAGGCGTACATGAAGGCGCTGCTGATGTTCAGGTCGATGGCGCTGGTGCCGAGCCAGACCAGGTGGCTGGCGATGCGGCTCAGCTCCATGAGGATGACACGGATGACCTGGCAGCGCGGCGGCGGGGTGATCCCCAGCAGCTTCTCCACCGCCTGGACGTAGGCCGCCTCCTCGATCATCGTGGCCAGGTACTCGACCCGCGGCGGGAAGACGATGTTCTGGTGGTAGGTGCGGGTCTCCATCTCCTTCTCGAAGCCGGTGTGCAGGTAGCCGATGACCGGGCGCGCCCCCAGGATGACCTCGCCCTCCAGGTCCAGCACTACGCGCAGCACGCCGTGGGTGGCCGGGTGCTGCGGCCCCATGTTGATGGTGAGAGTCTCGCGCGTGACGGCCATGGCTCAGGTGGGCCGGGTGCGCGGGGGGACCCTGGGGATGATCTCGCTGGGGACCTTGGGGACGTGCCCGACGAACTCCACCGGCTCCTCCACCAGCGGGGCATCACGGCGCAGCGGGTGCCCCTCCCAGTCGTCGGGGAGGAGGATGCGCCGCAGGTCGGGGTGCCCCTCGAAGACGATACCGAAGAGGTCGTAGACCTCGCGCTCCAGCCAGTTGGCGGCCGGCCACAGGCCGACGGCGCTCGGCACCCGCGGATCGCTCCCCGGCAGCCGCGTCTTCACCCGCAACCGGACGGCCGGGGCGGACGGGGCGCCGGGGCGCGGGTCGACGGCGGTGAGGAGGTAGACGACCTCGAAGCGCGGCTCCCGGGGGCAGCAGTCGACGGCGGTCAGGTCGGTGAGCATGGGGAAGCGCGGCCGGGCGCCGTCGCGCAGGTAGCGCAGCACGTCCAGCACGCGCTCCCGGGCCACGAGCAGCGTGGTCTCGCCGCGGAACTCCACGACCTCCTGCACCGCCCCGGAGAGCCAGGCTCCGCCCACGGCGTCGGCGATGCGGGCCAGCGCCGGCGGGAGCTCGTCAGGCTGCGCGTCGGGCCGCTCGTCGAGGCGCTCCTCGGGCCGGCGGTCGCTCACCGCGTCCCCCCCGTGCGCTCGATCTTCTCCTGGAGCTTGAGCAACCCGAAGAGCAGCGCCTCCGGGCGCGGCGGGCAGCCGGCCACGTAGACGTCCACCGGGACGACCTTGTCCACGCCCTGCACCAGGGCGTAGTTGTTGAAGACCCCGCCGCAGGAGGCGCAGTCCCCCATGGCGATGACCCACTTCGGCTCCAGCATCTGGTCGTAGATGTGGCGCAGCACCGGGGCCATCTTCTGGGAGACGCGGCCGGCTACGATCATCAGGTCGGACTGCCGGGGGGAGGCGCGGAAGAGCTCGCTGCCGAAGCGGGCGATGTCGAAGCGCGCCGCCGCCGTGGCCATCATCTCGATGGCGCAGCAGGCCAGCCCGAACTGCACCGGCCAGACGGAGGACTTGCGGGCCCAGGCCAGCAGGCGCGCGGCGCGGGTGGTGAGGACCTGCCGCTGCAGCAGCTGCGCCTCCTCCTCGGTGACGCCGGTGACGGTGGGCCGCGCGACCGGGATCCCTACTCCCACTCCAGCCCTCCCCGCCCCCATTCGTAGAGGAAGCCCACCGCCAGCAGGAGGAGGAAGACCGCCATCCCCCACAGCGCCGGCGCGCCCAGCGTGCGGAACGTCACCGCCCACGGGTAGAGGAAGAGGATCTCCAGGTCGAAGAGCAGGAAGAGCATGGCGATGAGGTAGTAGCGGATGGGCACCGGCTCGCGGGCGGTGCCGATGGGCCACACCCCGGACTCGTAGGGCTCGAGCTTGGCGGCGAGCGGCCGCCGCCGGCCGAGCAGCGCGTGCAGGCCCAGCAGCGCCGCCGTCAACAGCGCGACCAGCCCCACGTGTACGACGATCGGGAGGTAGCTCGCCACCGGCGCCGTCATCGTGTTGGCCGCGGTCCTCTCGTGCGCCCCTGTAGGCAGAACACCTGCACCCAGTGAACGCCGCCCGGGCCGCTGGCCGGGCGGCGCGTCTGCGCTCCCGCCACGCCGTCCCCACGCGCGTGCGGAACGGCGGTAGGCGAGCACACACGCATGATTACAGAGGGGGTAGGGGGTGTCAAGGCGAGGCGCGCACGGCGCGCGGCGCGCCGCGCGTGGCGGGCCTACGCCACGAAGGCGGCGCGGACGGTGGCCAGGACGACGGGCATGACCTCCAGGACCCGATCCACCTCCGCCTCGGTGGTCCACCGGCCCAGCGAGAAGCGCAGCGTCCCCGCCGCCTCCTCCGGGGGGAGGCCGATGGCCCTGAGCACGTGGGAAGGCTCCAGGCTCCCCGCCGTGCAGGCGGAGCCGCTGCTGGCGGCGATCCCCTGCAGGTCGAGGGCCAGCAGCAGGGACTCGCTGTCCGCCCCGCGGAAGGAGACGTTCACGTTCCCCGGCAGCCGCTCGGTGGGGTGGCCGTTCAGGCGGGCCCCGTCCAGGGCGAGCAGCCCGGCGACGAGGCGGTCCCGCAGCCGGCGCAGGCGCGCCACCTCCGCCTCCCGTTCCGCCAGGGCGATCCGCACCGCCTCGCCGAAGCCCACAATGGCGGGGACGTTCAGCGTGCCGGCGCGCCGGTTGCGCTCCTGGCTGCCGCCGTGGAGGAAGCGCTCCAGCGGGGTACCGCGGCGGATGTACAGCGCCCCGACGCCCTTGGGCCCGTAGCGCTTGTGCGCGGAGAGGGCCAGCAGGTCCACCCCGAGGGCATCCACGTCGGTCGGCAGCAGGCCGAAGGTCTGGGCGGCGTCGCAGTGGAAGCAGACGCCGCGCTCCCGGGTGAGCCGGCCGATCTCCGCCACCGGCTGGATCGTCCCGATCTCGTTGTTGGCGTGCATCACCGAGACCAGGATGGTGTCGGGCCGCAGCGCCCGCCGCACCGCGTCGGGGTCGACCCGCCCCGCCCCGTCCACCGGCAGGACGGTCACCTCGAACCCGCGCGCCGCCAGCACGTGCGCCGGCTCCAGGACGGCGTGGTGCTCCACGGCGCTCACCACCACGTGGCGGCCGCGCTCCCGCCGCGCCTCGGCCGCCCCGAAGAGGGCGAAGTTGTCCGCCTCGGTGGCGCCGCTGGTGAAGACGACCTCGTCGGGGGCGGCCCCCAGTGCGGCGGCGATCTGCGCGCGGGCGCGCTCCACCGCCTCCCGCGCCTCCTGCCCGAAGCTGTGGACGCTGGAGGCGTTGCCGAAGCGCTCGGTCAGGTAGGGCGCCATGGCCGCGGCCACGCGCGGGTCGACCGGCGTGGTGGCGGCGTAGTCGAGGTAGATGGGCGTCACGGCGTGCGCACGATGACCGGCAGGGCCAGCACACCCACCCGCCGCAGGCGGGGCTGGGAGAGCGGCAGGAGCAGGCCCAGCGGCCGCGGGCGGCGCCGTACCTGGCGCCGGACGTCGACCAGGGGCAGGCCCCGCCGCACCAGGGGCTTTGCCCGCCGCAGCGTCTCGATGTCCTCCCAGGAGAAGAGCCGCCACCCGCGCCGGTCCCGGGCCGGCGTCACGATCCCGGCACGCTCCCACCGGCGCAGGGCGGACGGGGAGACGCCCACGAGACTGCTGGTCACGCTGATGGGGAACAGGGGTCGACGCAGGTCACGCATGGGACTCACCCTCGATTCTAGGGCCCGCCCCCGCCGCTGGCCATCCGCCGCACGGGAGGGGCGAGGTTGCCGGGGTCCCGGCCCCGGGACGCTGGCGGAGCCGCTCGATGGGCGAACGCGTGTTTGCCTCCCGTGGTTGGGCGTCCGCCAGCCGGGCGCTCATCGGCCGGGCGCCCACCTGCCGGGCGCTCATCGGTAGTGCGCTCATCGACCGGTCGGCGCGTCCAGCAGATCGACCAGCGCCTTGATGATCCGGGCCGTGGCCCCCCACACCGTGTGGGCGCCGCTGTCGTAGAAGTAGAGGTCCACCCGGATCCCGTCTTGCTCCCGATGCTCCACCCGCAACCTGGCCGGGTCGAGGAAGTCCGCCAGAGGCGCCAGGACCAACTCGTCGATCTCATCGGCATTGAGGCGCAGCGGGTATGGATGGGGGACGATCCCCACGAAGGGCGTGACCAGGAAGCGGGAGACGCTCACCTCGACCTCCCCGAGCGTCCCCAGGACCTGTACCTGCGAGGGGGGAATGCCCACCTCCTCGTACGTCTCCCGCAGGGCGGTCTCGAGCAGGGTCTCCCCCGGCTCGGCCGCGCCTCCCGGAAAGCTGATCTGCCCCTTGTGGTGCTCCACTCGGTCAGTGCGCCGGGTGAGCAGGAGGAAGGTTTCGTCGCCCACCTGGTAGAGCGGCACCAGCACCGCGGCCCGCCGCCAGCCGGGCGGCGGGGGGTCCTCTGGTGCGGCCACTTCCAGGCGGCTCCGCAGGGTCTCCAGGACCGAGGCCATCTCCAGGCCACTAAGTAACGCCCCCGGGCGGGCCTGTCCAGGGCCGGGCGCCCCCGAACGCCTTCCAGGAAGTCCGGGTGAGGTCTATCTCAAGATCTTGGGGAACGAGGAGGAATTTGCCCCAACATGTAGAAGGTGAGACCGAACCTCAGGGGAGGTCACCGCCAGAGCCGAACCCGACGATCCACCTCACTCGCCCTAACGGACACCGCGTCACAACCTTCCACCATCCCCTGACCTCTCCCCTGAGGCTCGTTGCTCCGCCGGCCTCCCCGGGGCGCCCGGGGGGGTCGGCGAGTATTCGAGGAGGCCTTCCGCCCGGGCCTGGCCGGGTGGAGAAAGAGAATTGCCTGCCATGATCTACCGGCCCTACGCGGAGCGCACCCCCGACACCCAGTACCGGGACCTGCTCACCAGGATCCTCGACGAAGGGGAGGAGGTGCCCACGGCCCATGGGGCCCCCGCCCGCAGGGTGATCGGGCACCTGCTCCGCTTCCCCCTGGAGAACGGCTTCCCGGTGATCACCGAGCGGGACCTGGTCAGCGCGCCGCCGGGGAACGGACGGCCCTCGCCCTTCTACCAGGCCCTGGGCGAGCTCTGCGCCTTTCTCAACGGCGCGCAGACCCGGGAGGAGCTGGAGCGGTTCGGGTGTTACTGGTGGGCGAGCTGGGTGACCCCGGAGCGGTGCGAGGCGCTGGGGTTGCCTCCGGGCGACCTGGGCCCCGCCTCGTACGGCGCCGCCTTCCGCCGCTTCCCCACCGCCGAAGGGGAGCCGTTCGACCAGCTCGCCCACCTGGTGGCGCAGATCCGCGCCCATCCGGAGCTCCGCCACCACGAGGTCTCGCCCTGGATCCCTCAGTACCTCACCCGGGCCTTCGGCCGCCGGCCGCGCGCGGTCGTCCCTCCCTGCCACGGGTGGTTCCACGTCCACCTCAACCCCACCACCCGCGAGCTCACCCTCAGCCACCGCCAGCGCAGCGCCGACGCCCCGGTGGGCTTGGTCTTCAACCTGATCCACTACGCCGCGCTCACCCTCATGCTGGCCCAGGTGACGGGGTTCCGCCCCCGGGCCCTCGTCTACTACCTCGACGACGTGCACATCTACGCCACCCAGCTCGCCCACGTGGAGCGTCTCCTGGCCGCGCCGCCGGGCCGCTTCCCCACCGTGGAGCTCGACCCGACCGTGGAGGACCTCTTTGCCTTCCGGCCGCACCACTTCACCGTGCGCGACTACGTCCCGGCGCTGCCGCGCATGCGCATCCCCACGCCGCTGTGAGGGGCGGTCTGCCCGGACCGGCTCCCCGATGAACGCGGGGGCCGGGACGCCGGGCTCGACAGGATCATGCGCATCGCCATCGTCGCGGCCGTCGCCGACAACGGGGTGATCGGGCGAGGTGGCGACCTCCCCTGGCGCCTGCGCACCGACCTGCGCCGCCTGCGGGCGCTGACGGTGGGCCACACGGTCATCCTGGGGCGCAAGACCCACGAAGCCATCCTGCGCCGCCTGGGCCGTCCGCTCCCCGAGCGGCGCACCATCGTCCTGACCCGCCGCGCCGACTATCCGGCCGAGGGCGTGGAAGTGGTCCACTCCTGGGAGGAGGCACTGGCCCGGGCCGCGGGGGCGGGTGAGGTCTTCGTCTTCGGGGGGGCGGAAGTCTACGCCGTGGCCCTGCCCCACGCGCACCGCCTCTACCTGACCCGGGTCCACGCCGCTCCGGCGGGGGACGCCACCTTCCCGGCCTGGGATCCCGGAGCGTGGCGGGTGGTCTGGGCCGAGCACCACCCCCGCGACGCCGAGAACGAGCACGACGCCACTTACCTGGTGCTGGAACGGGCCCTCGGGCCGGCGCCACCGGAGAGTGCCCCGGGAGCGGTGGGAGGCAGCGGCCGTCAGTAGTGCGTCTCCGCGTCCAGGATCCCGCGGCGCCGGGCGCTCCAGAGCCCGGCCTGGTAGACCAGCCCTCCCATGAGCGCGGCCAGCGCCACGGTCAGGCCGAGCAGCGCCAGCACCGCACCATCGTCCAGGGCGGGGAAGGAGCGCGGGTGGCCGGCGGGCAGCAGCGCCCGCCGCATCGCCTCCAGCCACCAGGTGACCGGGACGACCCGGGCCGGACCCTGCAGCCATCCCGGGAGGACGGTCACCGGGAAGATCGCCCCCGAGAGCAGGTAGAGCGCCGCCCCCACCGCCTCGGGCAGCCGCCAGGCCTCGCCCGAGATGAGGAAGACCACTCCCACGAGCAGGAGGCCCATGGCCACGAGGCCGGCCAGGCCCAGGAGGAAGGCGGCGAGCGCGTAGGCGGCGCGCTCGGGCGAGAAGACGAGCGGCAGGTCCAGCGCCACCACTCCGAGGAGCAGGGTGATGAGCATGGGGGCGAGCCCGGTGAGCGTCATGCTCAGCCCGCGCCCGACCAGGAAGGCCCAGAACGGGATGGGCGCGGTGTAGACGTAGCGGATCATCTTGAAGTGCTCGCGCTCCTCCAGCACCGCCCACCCGAGCCCCTGCATGGTCCAGACGACGTAGGGCCACAGCGCCGCGCCCACCAGGAAGAAGTCGAGCAGGGGCCCGCGCCGACCGCCGGCCACGACGGCAAACATGAAGACGAGGATGAGCGCGCCGCCGAGCGGCCTGGCGATGGAGTAGATGAAGAAGAGGAGCGGGTCGGTCCAGTTGGCCTGCACCTGCCAGCCCAGCCAGGCGCCCATGCGCACGGCACGGAGGGCGCTGGCCAGCCTGGAGCGCGGCGGAGCTGCCACGGCTCGCGTCACCGGACGGGTCATCTCGCCGGCCCGCGGATGATCACCAGCGGAAGGAGAGGCGCCCCTCGCGCCGGGCCAGGAGCTCCATCAGCCGCAGCACGCGCAGGGCCAGGGCGGTGAAGAGCACCGCCAGCACGGCGAGTCCGCCCACCTCCCACGCCAGCGGCGCCAGCGCAGGGTGGACGCCGGGGAACATCACCTGGCGCAGGCCGTCCAGCGCCAGGGTGATGGGGATGAGCGACGCCACCATCCCCACCCATGGCCCGAGCGCGCGCACCGGGAAGTAGAACCCGCTCACCAGGTAGACCGGCTCCTGCAGCAGCTGCACGGTGTGCCAGGCCTCCCTCCCCCAGAGGAGGAAGAGGCTGCTGAAGACCATCCCCAGCCCGTAGAGCGCCACCAGGCCTAGGAGGACGATGGCGGCAAAGGCCGGCCAGGAGCTCACCGGCAGCGGCGCCTGGAAGAGGAGCGCCCCGGTGAGCACGACCACCACCGCCCGTACCGAGGTCCCCAGCAGCCCGCCCACCGCCATCCCGAGCAGGATGGGCACGAGCCCGCAGGGCGCGGCCAGGTAGAGCTCCAGGTTGCCCTGGTGCTTCTCCCAGTAGAACTGGGCGGCCATGTTCCACATGACGTTCATCCAGAAGGCCAGCGTGGCCCCGCCCATGATGACGTAGCCGGTGAAGCGCGGCGGCGCGCCGAGGGCCCGGTAGACGAAGACGAAGGCCACCGCGCCAAGCAGGGGCAGGACGATGTCGTAGAAGAGCCAGGAGGGCTCCCGCATCGCCCCCACGACGCGCGGGTAGGCCCGCCCGCGCACCGCGTAGAGGGCGCGGCGCAGGCCGCCGACGCGGGGGACGGAGATCGTCGCGCTCGTCACGGTCGTGGTGACCGGCCCTCCGCTGCCGTGGTAACTGTCCGCCGCTGCCATGGTGACTGTCCGCCGCTGCCATGGTGACTGTCCGCTGCCGGACGTCACGGGCGCCGCTCGCCCGCCGGCGGCGTCACGTCGGCTGGTCCGCCTCCTCCAGCCGGCGGCCCACCAGGGCGATGAAGGCCTCCTCCAGGCTGGGCTCCACCTTCTGCAGCCGCAGGATGCGCCGCCCCCGGCGCGCGAGCGCGGCCACCACCTCGGCGATGGCACCGTCGTCGCGCAGGTGGAGGCGGATCTCGGTATGGCCGTCGAGGGTGGCGGCGTGTACCCGCTCCACCCCGGGGAGGGCTTCCAGGAAGCCCGCGCCGTCGAGGCGCTCCGTGTCCAGGAGGAAGTAGGCGCCCTGCGCCGCCGCGCGCTTGAGCCCCGCCGGCGTGTCGCAGGCGATGATGCGCCCCTGGTGGATGATGGCGATGCGGTCGCACAGCTCCTCCGCCTCGGCCATGTAGTGGGTGGTGAGCAGGATGGTGCGGCCCGCCCGTTCACGAGGCCACTGCTGCACGTAGGCGCGGATCACCCGGGCCACCTCCACGTCCAGGCCCAGCGTCGGTTCGTCGAGGAAGAGGATCCGCGGGTCGGGCAGCAGCCCCCGCACCAGGTTCATCTTCTGCCGCATCCCCGTGCTGAGCTGCTGCACCTTGCGGTCCCGCTCTTCGGTCAGGCCCACCACGGCCAGCAGCTCGTCGATGCGGGCCAGCGCCTGCCGGGTGGGGATGCCATAGAACTGGGCGAACATCCAGAGCTGCTCGCGGACGGTGAGCAGCCCGTACCCCGAGTGCTCTCCGCCCGAGACGACGCTGATGCGCTCGCGCACCTGCGGAGCCTGGCGGACGACGTCGAAGCCGTCGACCAGGGCCCGCCCCGCCGTGGGCAGGAGCAGGGTCACCAGCACTTTGATGAGCGTGGTCTTCCCTGCCCCGTTGGGCCCCAGCAGGCCGAACAGCTCCCCCTCCTGCACCTCCAGGGAGACCCGGTCCAGGGCCACGACCGGGGCCCCGGTGGGGTTGGCCGGGGAGCGGCGGCCGCGAAAGGTGCGGACCAGGTCCTCCGTGACGATGGCGGGCTCAGCCGTGCGCGTGCTCCTCTGTGACGGCTCCGGACGAGGGTGACCGCTCCCGGACGGGCGGACGACGCGAGCGGGCCGGCCGGGCGAGGACCCCCCATGTCGACGGCCTGCTCAGCGAAGGAGCCGCCACGTTGACGGCCTCCCGGCCGGTGCCGGTCCTCGGGTGGGCTAGGTGGGAGCCCTGGAGGACACCTGGGCGGCGATGAGGGCGGCCACCTCTTCCAGGAAGACCCGGTCGGCTTCACTGAACGCCGCCGGGCGGTCGCTGTCGATGTCAATCTCGCCCACCACCCGGCCGTCCCGGAGGATGGGCACGACGATCTCCGATCGCGTGGACGGGAAGCAGGCCAGGTAGCGCAGGTCCTGGCGGACGTCGTCCACGACCTCGGTGCGGCCGGAGGCGGCGGCCGCCCCGCAGATCCCCGTCCCGATGGGGATGCGCGTGTGCTCGGTGGCCTGCGGCCCGCGCCAGGGGCCGAGCACCAGGTCTCGCCCCTGGACCCAGTAGATCCCCACCCAGGAGAAGTGCGGGACGTGCTCGTGCAGGTAGTCGACGACGGCCTGCACGCCGCCGCCCGCCAGGAGCGCCTTCACGCGCTCCAGCGCCGCGCCGTAGTCCACCCGTGCCGTGGCCATCGTGAGACTCACCGGCGCCTGGCTCCGGGCCAGGCGCCGCCCCCGCCGCAGCATAGCACGCTCACTGCCCGCCCGCTACCTGCGGTCCTCCTCCCGGGGGCGGCGGCGCGACAACCGCCGGCGCAGCGCCTGGAACTCCCTCTCCAGCGCGTCGAGCTCCGCCTCGGTCATGTCCTCGAGGTCGACGAGCCGGGTCCGGGCACCGCGCACCGCCCTGATCAGCTCGTCGAGCTTGAGGTGGATCGCTCGGGCGTCGCGGTTCTGGGTGTTCTGGATGAGGAAGACGATGAGGAAGGTGACGATCGTGGTCCCCGTGTTCACGACGAGCTGCCAGGTATCGCTGAAGTGGAACACCGGCCCGGTCGCCGCCCAGCCGACGAGCACGAGCACGGCGGCGATGAAGGCCCAGGGGCTCCCGACCAGCTGCGCCGCGCGCTGGGCGACGCGGTGGAAGAAGTCCTGCATGCCACCACCCCCCCCGCCTACCGGTCGAACCAGAGGGTGTGCGGGCGCAGGTTGCGGGCCAGGCCCAGCTGGGCGGCCATGAGCCGGGTCCACCCGACGAACCCCTCGATGATGGCGAGCGCCTCCTCCTCCACCTCGTCGGGGTCCAATCCGGAGACCTGGAGGCCGGCCACCATCTCCCCGATGGCATGACAGAAGGTGTCCACGTCATCGAGGAGCTCCCGCCCGACACGCCGTCCCACAGGCGTCAGCGCCCGCGGACGCCGCGAGGCCGGGGAGAGCGTCGAGCGCTGCGCCGTCACCCACTCCGCCAGCTCCTCCAGGGCGCCGTAGGCCTCCTCGGGGCTCCGCTCCACGGCCAGCGTGACGAAGACCTGACAGTGACGCCACACCTGGTGGATGATGGTGGCCAGGAAGCGTTTGTCAGCAGGGGTCAGACCCCGAGCCTGCGCCACCGCAGGCGGCCCGACGGCCGGTCAGCCGCCCAGCTCGCGGGCGAACTGCATGCGCAGCGGCTGCGTGCGGCTCGCCTCGCCACTGGCCAGCTGGCGCTTGCCCTGGAGGATCTGGAACTGGATGCGCTCGATCTGTCGGAGGATCTGGAAGATGGCGCCCAGCGCGAGCTCGACCTCGGCCTGCAGGAGCTCCCGGGTCTGGGTGGGGCTGTGGTGGGCTCGGTACGTGGCCGACTCCCACACCATGGCCAGGCCCCGCCCCTGGTCGATCTCCCGCACCGACTTCACCGACCCCTCCCCGAGGATGTTATCCGCCAAGTTGCGGGCGATGCGCTCGGTCTGGGAGACAGCAACCGGCGGAGCTTGGGAGGCGGCGCGACCGGGCAGGATCAGGAACACCCCGGCCGCCAGCGCCGCGCAGACGATGCGGGAGATCATGGCGTCTGCTTCCCCGCGGCCCGGCCCCTCTCCTGCCGGAGGAGCCCGGTGACCGCCCCTCCCCGACCCCCCCGTCTGGTGGAGGCCGAGTCCCCGCCGCCCATCAGCGTGGTGCTCGACCGGCTGCTGACCCACGAGGAGCGCATCACCGTGGGAGAGCTCTTCGACCGGGCGGAGGAACGGGGGTTCGGCCTGTTGATGATCGCCCTTGGCCTGCCGATGCTCATCCCCGTGCTCCCGCCCGGCGCCTCGACGGTCGTGGGCGCGCTCTACGCCCTCCTGGCGATCCAGCTCTTCCTGGGACGGGAGCGCCCCTGGCTCCCGGGGCGGGTGCGGCGCCACGTCCTCTCGGCGCAGACCATGGCGGCGCTGCGG
This sequence comes from Armatimonadota bacterium, assembly GCA_031081585.1. Lineage (NCBI taxonomy): Bacteria > Bacillati > Armatimonadota > Armatimonadota bacterium. Next base: position 88,655 of record JAVHLY010000004.1, on the reverse strand, counting down.
CAGCGGGCCATCCCGCTCGTGCGGCGCATGGAGCGGTTCTCGCGGCGGCGCTACTCCATCCTCAACCACCCGCTCGTGGTGCGCCTGGCCGCGGTGGTCGTCTTCCTGCTGGGGCTGCTGCTGGCCAGCCCCGCCCCCTTCATGAACCTGCTGCCGACGCTCGCCATCATGGCCATCGGCTTTGGCCTGCTCAACGACGACGGGGTCTTCGTGCTCGCCGGCATCGTCGCCGGCGGGGCGGTGATCGGCGCTTTCGCCACGGCGCTGGGGCTATTCGTGGAAGCCGCCCGGCGCCTCTTCCCCTGGTTCTTCGGGCCCTGACGCGGACGCGGGGACGCCCACCTCCGCCCCGGAGGCCTCCGCCGCGGGGACGGCGGCGTGCACCGCCCCGGCCAGCGTCTGCAGGCCGGCCTCCGACTCCGCCACCCGGACGTGCATGATGCGACGCCCGCGCTCGGCCATCGCCCCGATGTCGCCGAGCGCCTGCGCCAGCAGGAGGGTGCCGAAGGTGTAGCCCGCTCCGGGCACCGCGAGGTCCTCCCTCGTCTCGGCCGTCACCACGACGAACGTGCCCGTGTTGGGTCCGCCCTTGAAGTACTGGCCGATGGAGTGGAGGTAGCGCGGGCCGTACCCGCGCACGGTGGCGACGCGCCGCGTGTCGCGCACAGCCCAGCGCATCGCCGCCAGCGCGTCCTCGGCCTGCCGCGTCCGTGGCGCGTACGCCAGGAAGGCGGCGTAGGCGGGTGGCTCCAGGTCCCGGAGGAGGTCGGCGAAGGCCTCCGACAGGCGTGCCCCCGGACCCCTGGCGTCCAGCACCCGGACGCCCGGCGGCGGGGCGTCGGGCAGACGCCCTGCGCGCCGCGCGACCTCCAGCAGGCGGTCCGTCACCGTCTTCGCCAGCTGCACGTCGGGCTCGTCGAAGGGGTTGATCCCCAAAAGCGCCCCGGCGAGCGCCGTGGCCACCTCCCAGCGGAAGAACTCCTGCCCCAGGTCGTAGGGGTCGTCCACGACCAGCTGCACCACCGGATGGCCGGCCCGCACCAGGCGCTCCAGGAGGCCGTCCGTCGCCTCGTCCTGCTCCGCCGCCAGGGTCAGGCGCACGAAGAGGCGGTCGGCGCCGTAGACCTCGGGCGGCCCCAGCCGCTCCCCCTCCACTGGCAGGAGCCCCCGACCCGCCTTGCCCGTGCTCTCGGCCAGGAGCTGCTCCACCCACGCCCCCAGCGGCGCCAGAGCCGGGCTCGCCACCAGCGTGACCTTGTCCCGGCCCGCTTCGGCAGCCGACGCCAGGAAGGCCGCGAGCAGCGCGCCGGGGTTGGCCTGGAGGTCGGGGGAGCGGCAGGCTTCCACCATGGGGCCGGTCCGCCCCAGCAGCCGGGGGACATCCACGCCGCACAGGCGGGCGGGGACGAGCCCGACGTAGGTGAGGGCGGCGTACCGCCCCCCGACGTCCGGGGGGTTGAGGAAGGTGCGCACGAACGGCGGGTCCGCGGCCTGCGCCGCCAGCGGCGTCTCCGGATCGGTGATGGCCACGAAGCGGGCGCGCTCCCCTGCCCGCTCCAGCAGGTAGGCGGCCAGCGCGCGGGTCTCTGCGGTCGTCCCCGACTTGCTGCTCACCACCACCACCGCGCCGTCGAGCCCGCCGGCTTCCGCCTCGCGGATGGCCGCCGGGGCGGTGCTGTCGAGGACGAGGAAGGGCGGGCCCTGACGCGGCAGGACCTGCGCCATCACCTCGGGGGCGAGGCTGCTGCCTCCCATGCCGACGAGCAGGACGCGCGCGGCGCGGGGCGGGGACCAGCCCAGCAGTGCCGGCAGAGCGTCCCGCATCCGCGCGGGGGCGTCCAGCCAGCCCAGGCGCGCGGTGGCGGAGCGCTGCACGGCGGGATCCGTCCCCCACAGGGTCGGGTCGCGCTGCCAGAGCCGCTCGACGGCGCGCAGGTCCTGCAGGCGGTCGAGGGCGGCGCGCAGCGCGCGCTCGGCCGACGTCGAGGGCAGGCGGAAGGTTGCGGTCACGGCGCTTTGCACTTCACAGGGCTGGCTATGACGAGCTTACCCCGCCGGCCAGGGGAGGTGTGCCGGCGGAAGACGTCGCATCGGGGTGCGGGGACCGGGTGGTGCCGGGGGACGGACTCGAACCGCCGACGCCGGGCTCTTCAGGCCCGCGCTCTACCAGCTGAGCTACCCCGGCACGGACACCAAGAATTCTAACACACCCCGCGGGGGCGCGGAGCGGGCAACCGCTGCCTCACGCGGCACGCCAGCGGACGCCCACCGCCAGGCCTCGGCCAGTCCGCCAGGGTGCCGATGTCCAGCCAGCCCCCGAACCCCCAGCAGGCATCACTCCAACGCGTGCTGCGGCCACCCCTGCCTCCGGACACGCCGGTGCTGGAGGGGACGCACAGCGGGAGCGCGAAGGGGTCAGGGGTTATGCCTCCGGCCGAACGGCACCCCGCCGTCCCACAGCCGCAAACCGCCGCAGACCTCACGTACGGCGCGTACCTGGCGGTGGACGAACTCCTGCGTCTCCAACGCCCCCTCTCCGAGGCCCACGACGAGCTCGAGTTCATCGTCGTCCACCAGGTCTTCGAGCTGTGGTTCCGGCTCCTCCTCCACGAACTGGAAACCGTCCGGGACACCCTGGACCGCGACGACGTGAGGGCCGCCCGCGCGCTCCTGCTCCGGTGCAGCGAGATCGTCACCAGCCTCGTCGCCACCCTGCCGCTGCTCGAGACGATGCGGCCGTCGGGCTTTCTGGAATTCCGGGCCCGGCTGGGGGGCGCGAGTGGCCTTCAGAGCCGGCAGTTTCGCGAGATCGAGTTCCTCTCCGGCCTGCGGGATCCGCGCTACCTGCGGCTCTTCGACCGGGACCCGGAGAACCGTGCCGTCCTCGAGCGCCGTCTGCGCGAGCCGACGGTCTGGGACGCGGCCCTGGGGGTCTTCGCCCGTCGGGGGCTGCCCACCCAGCCGGAGGGCCGCCTGGTGGACGCGCTGGCCGCCACGCACGGGCGGCCGGAATGGCGGGACCTCGACGACCTCGTCGACGCCCTGCTGGAGTACGACTCCCGTTTCGCCCTGTGGCGCTACCGCCACCTCCTCATGGTCGAGCGGCTGATCGGCGGGCGGGCAGGCACAGGCGAAGCGGACGTCCGGGCTCTTGAGGCGGAAAAGCCATCGCCTGCTGCGCCGGAGGCGGCTCCCCTCCCGGCAACGCCGGGGGCAGCCTACCCGTCGGGTGCCGCCTACCTGCAGCGCACCCTGCCCAAGCGTTTCTTCCCGCTCCTCTGGCAGTCGCGCACGCGGATCGGTACCTGAGGGCCCAGATCGCCGTCCATGGCCGCCGACCGCCTCTCCTGGCGTAGCGCCGCGGCCGCCCCCTCAGGTGTCCGAGAGATCATGGAACCGGCGCGGACGCTGCCCGACGGGCATCAGGGCATGGTGGGCAGGGTCAGCGCAGGGTGCGGACGACCGTCTCCATCGCGCGGAGGTGGGCGTCCACGGAGGCCAGCCCCGCTCCCAGGGTTGAGACGTTGAGGTGCGTCCCACCCAGCGCCCGCCAGCGCTCCGCAAACGCCAGCCAGGCTTCCGGTCCGTCGGCGTAGCGCACCCGACCCTCCAGCCCAAAGGCCTCACCGGCTCGTCCGGCCTCCCGCAGGTAGGTCCGCAACCGTTCGACCAGCATGGAGAGCTCCGGGCGCGGTGGAGGCGCCGTCCCTGACGTCGGCGGCATCCCCATCCCCACTGCGATCCAGCCGTCGGCCAGTGCCGCCGCCCGGCGCAGCACCCGGTCGTCGTGGCCGCCGAGCCAGATCGGGATCGGCCGCTGCACCGGCAGCGGCCGCAGCCCGGCCTGGACAATTCGGTGCCAGCGCCCCTCCACGGTCACGACCTCCTGCGTCCAGAGGGCGCGCAGGACGGCGATTTGCTCGGCGATCCGTGCGCCGCGGGTGTGGAAGTCGGCGCCGAGTGCCTCGTACTCCACGTGGTTCCACCCCACGGCCACGCCGAGGCGCAGGCGCCCGCCGCTGAGCACGTCGACCTCGGCCGCCTGCTTCGCGACGAGGGCCGTCTGGCGCTGGGGCAGGACCAGGATGCCGGTGCAGAACTCCACCCGGCGCGTCAGGCCGGCCAGGTAGGCGAAGAGGACGAAGGGCTCGTGGAAGGGGTGCTCGTGCGTGTATCCGGTCCAGTGTGGACCCCGCGGGACGGCCCCCAGGACGTGGTCGAACGCCAGCAGGTGGTCGAAGCCCAGGTCCTCGGCCGCCTCCGCAACGGCGCGCACCGCGCCGGGATCGGGACCAATCTCGGTCTGGGGAAAGACGACACCGAGGCGCATCGGCGGCTCCGGGAGCCGGGCGCGGGCGGGTGCAAGGTTGGAGGAACTTCCCGGCCCGATCGTCATGGCCTCAGAGGCGCTGCGGTGGCCATTCCCGGCATGGTCAAGCGATTCGGGAGTTTCTATCTTCCGACGGAAGGGGCCTCTTCGCCCGGGCACGAAGCCCCAACCACCTCAACCACAAGGCGGGTTCCGTGCGTGAGCGCGCCATCCGAAGGTGATCTGCTGGGCGTGGCCGTCGACGTCCCTCCCGGCGAGGCCGAAGGGGCGGGCCCCGCCCCGTCTGCCGGCGAGCGGACCCCGGCTGACGCCGCATCACCCCATCCCGCCGCCACGGCCGGGCCGGCGGCGGAGCCGCTCACCTACGCCTCCTACCTCCGCCTGCGCGACCTCCTGAGCCTCCAGCACCCCCGGACGAGCGCGCACGACGAGCTGCAGTTCATCATCGTGCACCAGGTCTTCGAGCTGTGGTTCCGCCTGCTGGCGTTCGAGCTCGCCGCGGCGCGCGACGCCATCGCGGCAGGGACGGTGCCCCGGGCTCGCCTCCTGCTGCGGCGCGCCTCGGAGGTCGTGAAGATCCTCATCAGCATCTTCCCGGTCCTGGAGACGATGCGGCCGGCCAGCTTCCTGGAGTTCCGCGCCCAGCTGGGCGGGGCCAGCGGCGTGCAGAGCCACCAGTTCCGGGAGATCGAGTTCCTGGCGGGGGCGCGGGACGCCCGCTTCCTGCGCCTCTTCCGGGACGACCCCGAGGCGCAGCGCACCCTGGAGCGCCGTCTGGGCGAACCCAGCCTGTGGGACGCCTTCGTCGAGCTCCTGGCGCGGGCCGGTCACCCGGTGGCGACGCGGAAGGAGATCCTCGAGACGCTGGTGCGCATCCACCAGGACCCGGCGCAGCGCGACCTGGACGACCTGTCGGAGGCCCTGCTGGAGTTCGACTCCCGCTTCGCCCTGTGGCGGACCCGCCACCTGCTCATGGTCGAGCGGATGATCGGCTCGCGCCCGGGGACGGGACGCCAGAGCCTCTACCAGGTGGCCGGGGATCCCGAGATGCCCTCGGGCTCGGTCTACCTGCAGGGGACGCTGGGGAAGCGCTTCTTCCCGCTGATCTGGGAGTCGCGGACCTACGTGGGCAAGTAGCGGGGGCGTTCAGCCAGGAGCGTAGCCTGCCAGGGCCTGCCGGCCACAAGCATTGCCTGCCGACACGGACGGCCGAGACGGAACGCGCCGGGCCCGCGCCGGCGCGGCACCGACTCCAGGACTCCGATGCCGCTTCGCCGAAGGTACGTGCCATGACGCTCAGCGCCCGGGTCCGCGCGCTGCCCGCCTCCGGCATCCGGGCGATGATGGAGCGGGCGCGCCAGCTGCCGGATATCATCCACCTGGAGGTGGGGGAGCCGGACTTCCCCACCCCGCGGCACGTCGTCGAGGCCGCCGTGCGCGCCGCCCGGGAGGGCGCGACGCGCTACACCCCCACGGCCGGGCTCCCCTCGCTGCGGGCGGCGATCGCCGCGCGCTTTGCCGCCGAAGGGCTGCCGGCGTCTCCCGAGGAGGTCATCGTCACACCGGGAGCGGTGTTCGCCCTCGCCGCAGCGCTCCTGGCCGTCGTCGACCCCGGGGATGAGGTCCTGATCCCCAACCCCGGATGGCCAAACTACCGGGCTGTGCTCCACGCCATCGGAGCCACGCCGGTGCCCTACCCTCTGCGGCGGGAGCTGGCGTATGTCCCCGACGTGGAGGACATCGCACCGCAGGTCACACCGCGCACCCGCGCCCTCATCGTGAACAGTCCCGCCAACCCCACGGGAGCGGTGTTCCCCGCAACGGTGGTGCACCGGCTGGTCGACTTCGCTCGCGAGATGGACCTCGTCCTGATCTCGGACGAAGTCTACGAGGCCTTCGTCTACGAGGGGACCCACGTGCGGCCGGCCGTCACAGACCGAGACGGGCGCGTCGTCACGGTCTCCGGTGTCTCGAAGACCTACGCGATGACGGGGTGGCGCCTGGGGTATGCGCTGGCGCGCGGTGGGGTCGCCGAGGCGATGGCCCGGATCGCGGAACCCTTCGTCTCCTGTCCTTCAGCGATCGCGCAGCACGCTGCCGAAGCCGCCCTGACTGGCCCGCAGGAGGAAGTTGCCGAGATGCGGGACGCCTATCGGGCGCGGCGTGACCTCGTGGTGGAGCTGCTGGCCCCAGAGGGCATCCTGCCCGCCATCCCGCGGGGCGCGTTCTACGCCCTGGTGGACGTCTCACGGGTCGGCACGGACGCCGAGGCCGTGGCCATGCGCCTCCTGGAGGAGGTCCGGGTGGCCGCCACCCCGGGGGAGGCGTTCGGCGACCAGGCCAGAGCGACGCTCCGGATCTCCTTTGCCTCGCCGCCCGAGGCGGTGGCAGAAGGTTGCCGGCGGATTGCCCGCTTCGTTCGAGCGGCCGCTCAGGTCACTGGACCATGAGGCGCCCTGTCGCCCACAGGTAGAAGAGCACCGAGACCACCACCAGGATCCAAAATGTCGTCATCGTCGTCTCTCCCTTCTCTGGCCCAAAGCCTCCGGCGATCTGCTCTATAATCGCCCTGCCATCACCGACCGACCACGGTCTAAGGCCCCCGGGTGAGAGGGCAAGAGTCTGATGGGCCTTCCGATAAACGCAAACCCGGAGCGATCCGGGGACGCAAAGCCACGGGACTCCTTCGAGTCAGCCGGGTTGCCGAAGAGGCCTCACCGAGGGCCTCCTACCGCGGAAGGAACTACCGCAGACAGGAGGGGCTGCCCATGCGGCGCGCCGTCGCCCTCTGCCACCCCCGCCAGCGGTTCCGTGCCCTGACCATCCTCCTCGTCGGCACACTCCTCGCGCTCACCTCCAGCGCCACCGTTCCGGGAGAGGCGGCCTCCACACCCTCGGGGGTGCTGCAGGGCCGGATTCGCGACGCACGCACGGGCGTCGGCATCGCTACGACCGTCGTGCTCGTCGGCCCGGTCCGGCTGGCCGTGCAGACCTCGCCGTCGGGGTTCTTCAGCGTGGCCGTGCGTCCCGGGCGCTATGAGATCTGGGTGCGGGCCCGTGGTTTCCTCTCCCGGCTCGCCACCACGACCGTGCGCGCCGGGCAGGTCACGCGGACACAGATCACCCTGCCCACCCCGGGCAAAGCGCCGGGACCGCGTCCCAGCCCCACCCCGCAGCCCACCCCGGCCCCGACCCCCCAGCCAGGGCCCACCGCCACCCCGCGTCCACAGCCGACGTCTCGCCCACCGAGCGGGGACATGTTGCCGTGCGGCACGACCCGCGTCTCGGGGCTCCGGGTGCAGGCGGGCGAAACCCTGGCCTTCAATCCCTCCTGCTCGACGACGCTCGAGTCCACGGGCAATGTCATCGTCGAGGGCCGGCTCGTGAGCCAGCCGAACCCCGGAGTGGTTCACGTGCTGCGGTTCGTGGGAATCCGGGAGGACGCGTTCGTGGGCGGCGGCATGGACCCGGTACCCACCGATGTGGGGCTGTGGGTCATGCCCGGCGGCACCCTGGACTTCCGCGGGCAGGCCAAGACCGCGTGGACACGCCTCACCGGGGCGGCGCAGGCGGGACAGACGATGATTGAGGTCCAGGACGCCGACGACTGGCAGGTGGGGGATGAGCTCGTCATCACGGCGACGGTACCGTGGGAGGCGGGTGAGGCCAACGACTTCTGGCGGCAGTTCGACCGGCGGCGGATCTCCAGCCTGGCAGGCAACCGGATCGTGCTCGATGCACCGCTGAGCTACCCTCACCCGGCTGTCACGGTCAACGGGCGAACCTACACCGCCGAGGTCCTCAACCTCACGCGGAACGTGCGCATCGAGGGCACGCCGAGCGGGCGGACGCACGTGTTCATCCGCTCGGACCGGCCGCAGGACATCCGCTACGTGGAGATCGCCTGGACCGGGCCGCGTCGCCCCAACCCCAATGACTCGCGCCTCACGGATGGGATCCTCGGCCGGTACGGGCTGCACTTCCACATGATGGGCAGCGCTTCACGCGGAACGGTGGTCGAGGGCGTCGTGGTGCGGGATTCCGGCGGCCACGCCTTCGTGCCTCACGGGTCGCACGGGATCACGCTGCGGTGGACCATCTCGCACAACACGATGGACACGGCTTACTGGTGGGACCCGGGCGGCTCCCCGCACCACACCCATGAGGCGGTCTGGGAGCACGCGGTGGCCTCCTTCTGGCAGGTGTCCAAGCGGTTTCCCGGTGACGTCCGGGCCACGCGGGAGGCCGGGTTCTCCTTCGGCCGCGGGCTGCGCAACGTCGCCCGCAACCTGGTGGCCGTGAACGGCGAGTGGTGGGGATTCGTTTGGCCGGAAGGCCAGTCGGACGACAACTCCGGCGAGGGGGTCTGGACCTGGGAGACGGGTCTCGCCCACAACAACCGCCGGGGCGGGATCTTCACCTGGCAGAACACGCGCCTCGTCCACGTCGTCACGGGCTTCGTCGGCTACCACCAGGAGCGATGCATCGAGCACGGGGCATACGCCAACCCCTACCGCTACGAACGGTTCACCTGTTACGGCAGCGGCCCCGTCCTGCTCTACGCCATCGGAGACCAGCTCACGTTCCGCGAGGGGATCGTCGACCTGGCCGGACGTTTCCCGTACGCGCTGCGAGCCCAGGACTACGTCTTCCCCGGGGCTGTGCTCTTCGAGCGGATGACCTGGCGCGGATACACCCATGCGGCCGTTCAGCTCGACGTGGGGTCGCCGGAGCGGGAGGCCGTTCGCTGGCGGCTCGTAGACAACACCTTTGGCGGGAATGAGGCCTGGCTCGCGGACTCGATGAACCCGGGGCACGTCGTCGAGATCCGAGATGGCGTCCACGGAGCCCTCGAACTGCGGCGTCGGGACCAGTCCGGGACGTACTTCGAACCCCGCTGGAACGCCCGGGTCACGCGGCTCTGAGCGGCAGGAGCCACATTGCCCTCCGCGGCGGCTGACGGGCGGGGGGGGCGGTCCTACTCCCCAACCTCACGCCGCCAGGTCGCGCAGCGTAAAGGCGGGAGCCTGAGCGGCCGGTCCGCACAGGAAGAGCCGGGACCAGAGCTCGAGCACCAGCAGCGACCAGAGCTGCTGGGCCACGTGCACCGCCATCGGCCCGGTGCGGGCCGCCTGCAGGAGGGTCTGCACGCCCTCGACCTGCACCAGCCCCGCGTCCACGGCGGCGCTCTTCCGGTAGACCTGGGCCATCACGTCCAGCAGCCCATGGCTCATCCAGGCGCGCAACGGAGCGCCAAACCCCCACTTCGGGCGCGCCAGGATCGCCGGGGGCAGCCAGGGCCCCACCGCTCGCTTCAGCAAAATCTTCCAGGTCCGCCGCCAGGGGTTCACCTTCCAGCGTCCAGGAAGTCCGGCGACAAATTCTACCAGACGGTAGTCGAGAAAGGGCGTACGCGCCTCCAGCGAGACCGCCATGCTCATCCGGTCGGTCACGTGGAGAATGTCGTCCGGCAGGTAGGTCACCGCGTCCACGTACATCAGGCGATTGACCGGGTCGGCGTGCGGGACGGCGGCGAACACTTCCCGCAGGTCGAGGGTGTCGTGCACCGCCTCGCCGAGGAGCCGGCGGCGCTCCTGGGCGTGGAAAAGTGAGAGGGTGCGCAGGTAGCGCTGCTCTACGGGCATGGCGTTCCAGGCCAGGCGGCCGCCCAGCTCCGCGTTGACGCGCCTGGCCCAGCGCGCGCCGGCCACCTGCAGCCCCTGCGGCAGCCGTCGGTAGAGGTGGTCCACAGCGCCGCCGTCGAAGTACCGCCGGTAGCCGCCGAAGACCTCGTCGCCCCCGGAACCGGACAGGACCACGCGGAGCTGGCTGGCAGCGAACCGCGAGACCAGATAGGTCGAGACGACGGCCGAGTCGCCGTGCGGCTCATCCATGTGCCAGACCAGCCGAGGCAGCTCCTGCAGGGCATCGTTCACGGTCGCCCGCATCTCGTTGTGCGCGGTGGCATAGCGGTCGGCCACCAGCCGGGCGTAGCGGACCTCGTCGAAGCTGTCCGGACCGAAGTCCACGGTGAAGGTCCGCAGGGGAGTGGCCGATTCCTGTGCCGCCAGGGCTACGATCGCGCTGGAGTCGATCCCGCCGCTCAGGAAGGCGCCCACCGGGACGTCGCTGCGCAGCCGGAGGCGCACAGCGTCACGCAGCAGCTCCCGGACGTGCTCGACGGCCTCCGGTACTGAAACTCGTGCGGGCGTGTAGTAGTCGGCCAGGCGCCAGTACGCGTCCACCCGGGTCCCCATGCGGTCCGCCACCAGGTAGTGGCCGGGGGCGAGCTTGTGTACGTCCTGGAACGGCGTGCGTGGCGCGCGAACGTACATCAGCGCCAGGTAGTCGAGGAGGGCATAGGGGTCCGGACGGCGCTCCACGAAGTCACAGAGCAGGAGCGCCTTCAGCTCGGATGCGAAGGCCAGGCCCCGGGCGTCGTCCCAGTAGTAGAGGGGCTTGACGCCCAGGCGGTCGCGTGCCAGGAACAGGCGCTCGCGCCGGCCGTCCCACAGGGCGAAGGCGAACATCCCGTTGAAGGCGTGCAGGCAGTCGATCCCCCGCTCCTCGTACAGGTGGACGATGACCTCCGTGTCGGAGACCGTGGTGAGGCGGTGGCCGCGCTCGAGGAGCTCGGCGCGCAGCTCCCGGTAGTTGAAGATCTCCCCGTTGAAGACGACGGCGATCGAGCCGTCCTCGTTGTAGACGGGCTGCTGGCCGCCGGCCACGTCGATGATGGAGAGGCGGCGCATGCCCAGGCCGACACGGGGCGTGAGGAGGTACCCCTCCTCCAGCGGCCCGCGGTGCGTCTGTACCGCCGTCATGGTCCGCACCACCTGGGGGTCGACCGCCCCTCGCCTGGCGTAGAGGCCCGCGATGCCGCACATGGCCTACGCTACCCCTGCTCCACGCCGCCACACCGTCAGATCAACCAACAGTGAAACCACGCCCCGTGAGGCATTCGATCGACCAGGGACACCGAGTATCCCGACTGGCGGAAGACCCCCAGCAACGCGTCCGTATCGCCATACCTTGCATGAATCTCCACGATGACGAGCCTGGGGTGCCGACCCAACCGGAAGAGCTGAGGAAAGAAGGCAAACTCGGCCCCCTCGGCGTTGCACTTCACCACCAGGGGCTGAGCGTCCCGGACAACACTCTCCGGGCCAACGATCCTAATCCATCTCCCCCCTTGCTCATCCTGAGGCTGAACCACTCGATACTCCAGGGAGGTCCTTCGCTGGACGAGCTGTCCGAACCCTCGCTGGACCCGACGGCGGCCTCGATGACCTCCGCCCGGTCCACCAAGCCGTTCGCGGCGAGGTTCCTGCGCAGGAGGGCGCAGTTCCAGCTGTCCGGCTCCACCGCGACGACTCTCGCCCCGGGGTACCGGCGCAAGGCTTCCAGGGTGTAGAAACCGTGCCACGCCCCAAGATCGACGACCAGGCCACCGGCGGTCGCCCAGGGCAACGGGGGGAAGTAGATGTGAGCCTTTGCCTGCAGCATCGACTCCAGGACGAGATCGTCCAGTGGGTCCTCACTCATGTAGACCGACAGTCCCGAGCGTGTCCGCAACCAGAAGCGCATGAGGTAATAGCGCTTGATGAGCTTCCTGAGCGCGAGCCTCATGTGATCCGGTGTCAGCTCGCGCAGAGCCGCGTAGTGGATCAGCTTCGCCCTTGCAGCCCCAACAGCTCTCATCAACCGCATGCGCCGTCTCTCGGGTTGACCGACGCCCGCCTGGCCCGGCCAGCGGGAATCCTCTACGCCCGGTAGGCCCACCGGACCCAGGCCTCCGTGCGGTCCATCGCCTCCTCCGTACTCACCCCGGGAGCATAGCCGAGCATCTCCACGGCGCGGTCGATGCTGAAGACGCCCTGGTTGGCCAACGCCCGCGCGATGCCCAGGGGCAGCGGTGGCGCCCCCGGGGCCGGACCCGCACCGTTGAGGGACGCCTCCAGCATGAGGCGGACCGCCCGTTCCCGCAGCTCCTGCTGCCAGCGCAGGGGCAGCACCCGGTCGAAGGCGAACCGGCCGATCCGCTCCAGGGCAGCCACGGGCGCCAGGCCACGCACTGCGCTGCGCAGCGCGGGCTCGCGCAGGACGAGCCCCGCGAGGTGGCGCAGGGAAGGCCGGCGGCGCCGGACCTCCGCCCAGGCCGCCTCCAGCTCCTCCAGACGGATCTCGGGCAGCGGCAGGAGATGGTCCCCCAGGCCCCGCACATGCGCCTCGAGGAAGCGCCGCCAGGTGATCGGACTGCCGTCCGTGACGTGGAAGACCTGCCCGACCGCGCCCGGGTGCGTGGCCGCCAGCAGCATGGCCTGAACCAGGTTGTCCACGTACAGGGGGTTGCAGACCCCCTCCCCGCCGTTCACCAGCGCCAGCCGCCCTTCCCGTGCCAGCCGCACGATCTCCACCGTCCAGGCTCCCCCGTAGGGGCCGTAGACGATCGCCGGACGGAGGATGGTCACCGGCAGCCCCGTGCGGCGGTGGAAGGCCAGCGCGGCCTGCTCGCCGGCGAGCTTGGCGTCGCCGTAGGGATCCCCTGTCGGCCCGCGGGCCATCTCCTCGGTGATCACCCCGGCCGGGAGCGTGACCCCGTGCACCGCCACCGTGCTCAGCAGGACGACGCGCTCCACCTCCGCCTCCAGGGCGGCCTGGAGGACAGCCAGGGTGCCCTGAACCGCCAGCCGCCGCATGCCGCGCTTGCCCCCGGCGAAGCTGAAGGCGCAGTGGTACACCACGCGACAGCCGGCCATGGCCTGGCGCAGGCTCGCCACGTCGAGGACGTCGCCTCCGACCATCCGGACGGGAAGGCGCGCCAGACGTGCTGCCTGCGACCACCGGCGGACCAGGGCGGTCACCTTCGCTCCCTCCTGGACCAGCACTTCAGCCAGCCGTCCGCCGATGAACCCTGTAGCCCCCGTGATGCAGGCCCCCGCAGGCCGCGTGGGCATGGACAACGGCACCGACCAGGGTTCGGGGAGGCGGCCGGCGCGCTCGCGGTAGCACCGTTCGATCAGAGCGACAGTGGGGCGCACGCTCTCCACGGGCACAGGCGAGGGGGCACCGCGCACGGTCGCCGCGAACGCGCGCAGCTGCTGGACGAACATGCCGCTGAAGGTCTCCCGGCCGGCATCGTCGGCGATGAAGACCGGCTGGCCAGCCGCCCAGCGTGGGCTGACGCGTACTTCGTAGGGCGGCGAGACGGTGCACTCCAGCGCGAAGTCCTCGCCGACAATGGTGGCCACGCCCGGCAGGTCGCGCAGCCGGCTGAGCACCACCGTGCCCGATACGGGGCCCTGAGCGACACGCAGCGTCAGGTCGAGGTGGCACTCGGCCTCCACACCACCCCGGCTGTCGTCCCGGTACGTCACGGCCTCGACATCTCCCAGCCACCACAGGAGCAGGTCGAGCATGTGCGACCCGCTGTCGATGAGCACCCCGCCACCGGCCTGCTGGCGGTCCCAGTAGAACCCGGAGGCGGCCGGCCAGCCCGAGGCCACACCGAACTCCAGGGTGAAGCGCTCCAGCCGTCCGAGCCAGTGCTCTGTGAGGATGCGCCGGACCAGGTGCGCCGCCCGGTTGTGCCGGTACATGTAGCCGCCCACGAGCGGCGTGCCGGTCTCACGAACGATCGCCGCCATGGCCTCGAGCTCCGCCGTCGAGGTCGCCAGCGGCTTCTCCATCAGCACCGGCCGGCCCCGGCGCAGCAGCTCCTCCGCCAGCGGCAGGTGCAGGGCGTGCGGCACGGCGACGATCACGCCGTCCACGTCGTCCACCCAGGTCCGGTAGTCCGTGCTCCAGCGAGGGACGTCGAAGCGCCGCGCCAGCAGGGCGGCTCGCGCCGGGTTGGTGTCCGCCAGGGCGACCACCCGGACCTCCGGCACGCGACGCGCCGCGGGGAGGTGGCAGACCTGCGTCACCGCCCCGCAGCCGACGATACCGAGGCGCACCGGTGGCCCCACCACGGTCGCCCTCACAGGTGCGCCCACCGCATCCAGGCCGCGGTGCGCGCCATGCCCTCATGGAAGTCCACCGCGGGAGTGTAGCCGAGCACCTGCCGGGCCCGGGTGATGTCGTAGACCGTGCGCCCCACCATCAGCCGGGCGAGGCTGCGGGAGGGCGGCGGCGGGGAGGCGGCCGCCCCGTTGGCTGGCGCAGCCAGGGCGAGGCGGGCCGCCTGCTCGCGGATCGCCTCCGGCGCGACGAGGCGGCCCAACCGTTCCAGCGTCGCCACCACCGGCAAGGCGCGCACCGTCTCGCGCAGCCGGCTGTCCCGCAGGACGAGGCCGGCCAGGGTGCGCCACGATGTCCGCCGTCCGCGGGCCTGGGCCGCCCAGGCCTGCTCGAGCTCCTGAAGGGTGACGCGCGGCAGTGAGGGGGCGGGCACCTCCAGCGCCCGTGCGTGCGCTTCGATGAAGGCGTGCCAGGTCACGGGGGCCCCGTCGGTCACGTGGAAGGTCTGCCCGGGGGCCCCCGGCGCGGCGGCGGCCAGCAACATCGCCGCCACCAGGTCGTCGACGTACAGGGTGTTGCAGACGCCCCCGGTGTCGGCGATGAGCGCCAGGCGCCCGGCGCGGATCGCCTGGGCGAGGGAGACGGTCCGGCTGCTGAAGGGGCCGTAGACGATCGGCGGCCGCAGAATGACGATCGGCAGTCCGTAGCGGTGGTAGACGTCACGCGCGGCGGCCTCCGCGTCGATCTTCCCGTCGGCATAGTCGTCCCCTTCGTGTCGTACGGGCGTGTCCTCTGAGATCGAACCCGGCGGAGGATCGGCTCCGTAGACCGCCACCGTGCTGAGGAGCACCACACGCTCGACCCCGGCGTTCAGCGCAGCCTGCAGGACGTGCCGCGCGCCCAGGGCCGAGGAGCGCCGGATCGCCCGACCGCCCGCCGCGAAGTCCACGGCGCAGTGGTAGATCGTGCGGCACCCCGCGGCGGCGCGGCGGAGGCTGGCCAGGTCGAGCATGTCGCCGCCCACGAGCTCCACCGGCAGCCGGGCCAGCCGCGCGGCGCGACTCCAGGTGCGCACGAGCGCACGCACCGGCACCCCCTGCGCCGCCAGGACCTCCGCCAGCCGTCCGCCGATGAACCCTGTGGCCCCCGTGACGAGCACCGGACCTGCGGGGCTCGTGACGGAGACCGGACGGTCCCAGGGCTCCAACAGGCTCCCCGCCCGTTCGCGGTAGCAGCGCTCGATCAAGGCGACGGTCGGCAGGACGTCCCGGGCGGAGACAGCCGGAGGGGCTCCCCGGATCGTCCGGGCGAACGCCCGGAGCTGTTCGGCGAACATGCCCACAAAGGTGTCGCTCCCGCCGGGGTCGGCCTGGGAGAGGAAACGCGGATCGTCGCCGTTCCAGGTCTGCGGAGCGATGCGGGCGGCATAGCGGTCGCCCGCCGATCCCCAGTCCACGACGAACTGCTCGCCGTCCAGCCGCACGTGCGAGCGCAGGTGGCGCAGCCGGCTGATCACCACCTCTCCGCGGACCGGGCCGTGCGGGCCCTGGAGGACGAGTCGCATCCAGGCGTCCGCCTCCACCCCGCCCCGGCTGTCGTCGCGGTACTCGACCTCGAGCACGTCCCCGAACCACCACAGGAGGAGATCCAGGAGGTGCGAGCCCGCGTCCACCACCACCCCTCCGCCCGCCTGCTGGCGGTCCCAGAAGAAGCCCGAGGCCACCGGCCAACGGTAGACGCCGCCCCAGCGCGCCACGAAGGTCTGCACGCGGCCGATCCAGCCCGCCTCGAGCATGTGCTTCACGACCCGGGCGGACCGATTGTGCCGGAACATGTAGCCGGGTTGCAGCGGCGTGCCCGTGGCCGCCGCCCGGGCCACCAGCTCCTCGGCCTCCCGCACCGTCACGGCCAGGGGCTTCTCCAGGAGCACGGGCAGGCCGCGCTCGAGGAGCTCGCTCGCCACCGGCACGTGCAGGGCGTGGGGAAGGGCCAGGATGACCCCGTCCACCTCGTCGAGCCAGGCGTGGTAGTCGGTGCTGTACCGCGCAACACCGAACCGCGCGGCCAGGAACCGCGCGCGGGCCAGGTTCAGGTCGGCCAGGGCCACGACCTCCACGTCGGGCACGCTCCTGGCTGCCGGCAGGTGGCAGATCTGCGTCACGGCGCCGCAGCCGACAATGCCGAGGCGCACCGGACGGGCGGTTCTCACGGCTGCGGTTTCTCCCCCGGTGTGCGCACAGCGTCCGGTGCGCGGAGTATATAGATGCTGTTCGCCCGCTCCCCCTCCACCCTGATACGCTCCAGGACGAATCCCCGCTGACGGGTGAACCGCACCACCTCGTCCGGGCTGGCCACCTCGTAGGGCAGCCCGCCCAGCCAGTCGACGATGTCGTGGTAGACATCCATGCCGCGCTCCTTGGGCTGGTTCCATGCCAGCGGGTTCTGGAACTTCCGGAGCCGCTTGAGCATCACCTTGCCGATCTTCTTGTAGATCAGGAGGCGCTTGCCCAAAGGGGACGCGGCATTGTACCGTCGCTTCAAGGCCAGGTCGTCGGCGTAGCTCGGGCCTTTCGTGTAGATCGCCACCCACAACAGGCCGCCGGATCGGACCAGGGTGCAGGTCCGGGCAAGGGCCTCCCACAGAGCCCCGGTGTGGTGCAGCACCCCCCAGGCGTAGACCAGATCAAAGCTCCCGAGGGTGCCGGTGAAGGCCGGATCGAGGATCGAGCCCTGGAGCACCTCCCAGTGCGCCGGGCGACCCGCCCGCTCCCAGAGCTGTCGCGTGGCATCCACGCAGCGGGGATCGACGTCGAACGAGCATACGCGCCGGGCGCCCAGCTGGAGAAACGCCAGCGAGTGGATGCCGGAGCCGGACCCCACGTCGAGGATTGAGGCGTCCCGGACCGTGGCGCTGCCGACCCAATGCTCGATGTCGGCCCGGGCGCGCGCGACTGCGTCCTCGGAAACGCTCTTCAGGTAGTCCAGCCAGTTGCTGCCGAAGGAGAAGGTCACGGACAGCTCCCCACGGCCCATCTTCGGGGAGCGTGATGCGGCTGGAAGGCCACGGGCTAGGTCGATCGGGAGAGCAGGTTTCGTCCCCATGACCGGCGCCCGGCCGCCTTGCCGCGAAGCCACTGCTTGACGCGCCCGCCGGCCAGGTAGACTCGATGGGCCAGCGCCGCGCCGGGCCGCCCCAGCAGCGTGCTCAGGTACAGCCCCCAGTGGACCACGCCCAGGGGCCGCGCGGCGATGGCGCGCGCCAGGGCCTGGCGCGTTTCCCGGAAGCGACCCTGCTGGAGATAGGCCAGCGCCAGCCGGTGGTTCCAGTCGATGCGCAGGGCCCGGGAGGCGTGCTGCTCCTGGTCGTACTTGCGGGCGAGCTGCTCCAGCCCCCGCAGGAGCACCGCCCCCGCGGAGAGCCGGACCGGAGCGTCGTTGTGGATGACCACGAGCGGGTCGTCGATGAACGCCAGGGAGGTCCGGCAGAGCAGCCGGGCCATGAAGTCCACGTCCTCCCGCGACGTCAGGCCCTCGTCGAACCCCACCATGCGCGCCAGGTCTGCCCGCACGAGGAGGGCGGCCATGTTCACTCCCTCCCGCGAGCGCAGGAAGGTCAGGTAGTCTCGTCCGCGCAGCTGGGGCGGCTGGTCCCGGTGGGCGCCGTTGGCTACGATGCGCAGCCCGCACTCCACCGCCCCCACCTCTGCCGGAGCCGCCGCCAGCGCCGCCACCTGTCGCTCCAGCTTGACCGGCAGGTACTCGTCGTCGGAATCCAGGAAGGTGACGAAGTGGCCGCGGCTCAAACGCAACCCCAGGTTGCGGGCCGCGGAGACGCCCCGGTTGCGCGGCTGCCGGATGTAGCGGACCCGAGCGTCCCCCGCGGCCCGGACTCGCTCCGCGGTGTCGTCGGTGGAGCCGTCGTCCACGACGAGCACTTCGTAGTCCGGGAGGGTCTGGCTAAGGACGCTCCGCAGGGCCCGGTCCAAAAAGCTCGCCCGGTTGTAGGTCGGCAGGATGACGCTGACCAGCGGCCTCGCCGGGGAGGATGGGCTCATGCCAGGACGCCCCCCGTCCGGACGCGAAGGCGCTGCAGCACTCGCGCCACCCGTCCGTAGACGGCGTAGAATCGGTCGAAGGCCACCGGCTGGAGGGCGACTGCCGCCAGCATGAGCCAGCGCGGAGCGCTCCACGGCCAGGACGCGACCGAGCGCCGCAGGAGCTGCCGTGCCCGCGGCAGGTCTCCCCGTCCGATGCAGTACGCCGCCAGGCGATGGAGCAATCGCGCCCGCACGCGCGGCGACAGGACCTCCGTCCCCTCGTACTTGGCCAGCACGTATTCCAGCCCGCGCATCAGGTTCGCGGCGGTGGACATGCGCGGCCCCCGGTGGCTGTAGTGGACGACCAGCGGCTGCGGCACGACGGCGGTCACCCGGCAGCGACGCAGGAGCCGGAGGACGAAGTCCCAGTCCGACATCGAGAAGCGGATCGCTTCATCGAACCCGGTCGCGAGCGCAGCCTCGCGGGGAATCAGCAGGGTGGCCAGGTTGATCCCGCGGGCGACCAGCCCGAACTGTTCCGGCGACTTGCGGTAGAGCACCGGGGCCAGGTCCCGCTCACGCCCGTCGGGCAGGACGAGCCGCATCCCGCACTCCACCGCCTCCCCTCGCTGCCGGAGCGCACGGACCTGCGCGGCCAGTTTCTCCGGGCGGTACTCGTCGTCGGAATCCAGGAAGGTGACATAGGGAGCGCGGGCAAGTGTGAGGCCCACCTGGCGTGCCGCCGCCACGCCGCGGTTGTGCTCCCCTCGGACGTAGCGGATCCGTCCGTCGACGAACTGCTGCAGGACTGCACCTGTCGCGTCCACTGAGCCGTCGTCCACGATGACGAGCTCCCAATCCGGAAACGTCTGCCGCAACGTGCTCTCGACGGCCCGCGGGAGCACTGCGGCCCGGTTGTAGGTGGGCAGGACGACGCTGACGGCCGGGGCGGGCTCCGCGCTCACGCCTACTCCCTGAAGTCCGCCGGGACGGGCTGGCGGCGCCAGAGGTCGAAGAGCGGCGGCTGGCGGCGGTTCTCGTGATCCTCGTCGTCGAGGATCTGCTCCATCTCGCAGAACAGCTCGATGCGGAAACGGTCGGGGTCGAGCAGGTAGACCGAGATGTTATTGCCCAGAGCGTGACGCACGGGGCCCACCTCGACCGGGTACTCCTGGTGGGCGATCCAGTCGAGGATCCCCTTCAGGTGCTCCCAGGAGCCGATGTCAAAGCCCTGGTGGTGGAAGCGTGCGCGCCCGTGGGCAAAGAGCGAGATGTTGTGGTGCTCCGGGAGGCAGCGGAGCGAGGCCTGCCGGCCCGGACTCCAGTCCGAGACCCGAAACCCTACCGCCCGGAAGAACTCCAGGTCGCGATCCACGTCCGGGGAGTTGAAGGCGAAGTGGGCCTGGCGCAGGACGGGGAAGGGACCGTTGCTCACCAGCACCGGGAGGCGGTCCATGGCCCGGTAGACCTCGTGCCAGAACCCCATGGGGTCCTGGAACTGGAAGGCCCGGCCCCGCCGGCCCGGCTCGGGCGGGGCGTCGCGCACCGGGACGCCCCGCCGGGCCAGGGCATCGTGCAGAGCCTCGGTCTCCTGGTCGCTGTCCGTCTCCCATCCGGCGTGATGGAGTCCCGACCGGCCGGTGCCATGCAGCTCCAGGCAGTGGTGCTCGAACTGCGACCGGAGGTAGACGACGCCCTCCCCCTCTTCGACACGCACCAGGCGGAGGATCCGGGTGTAGAAGTCCACCGCCCGGCCCAGGTCCGCCACCTCGAGGGCCAGATGGCCCGGGCGCCGGATGCGACACGGCGGGCGCGCCCCGCCATCGAGGCGGGCGCGCAGCTCGGGGTTCACGAGACGCGTGGTCCCCACGTCCATGATCGGCCTCCCATCGTCAGGACCGCGCTGGTGTCGGGCGCGCCGGGTCCTCCCCGGACACCGGGGCCGCCTCCAGGAACTCCCCCAGGATGCGGCCGGCAATGCGGTCCCAGGCGAAGCGTTCCCGCAGCTCCCGGCCCCGTCGCACGGCCCGACGCCGGTACTCCGGGTAGCGGGCGATGACCTCGGCCAGCGCCACGCGCAACGCCCCCACGTCTCCGGGGGGGACGCAGCGCCCGGCATCGGCGATCAGGTCGGCCTGGTTCCCTCCACACGAGGCCACACAGGGCAGGCCCTTGATGAGCCCCTCGACGAAGGCGTGTCCAAATGCTTCCTTGTAACCGGGGACCACCAGGATCTGGGCCGCGGAGTAGACGTCGTCCATGGCCTCGCGAGGCACCCAGCCCAACATCCGCACTCCCGCCGGGGGCCGGACGAACGGCCTGCAGCCCGCGATGAGGAGTTCCAGGTCGGGGAACCGACGGCGCAGCTGCTGGAAGGCGCGCAACACCAGCGGGCCGCCCTTCATCTCCCACTCCCGCCCCACGAAGAGCAGGGCACGGCACCGGTCGGCTTGGACGGGCCCGGTGAGCGGGACGTTGGGCCCGCCGCCGACCACACTGACGCGCCACCGCGGGACGCCGTACTCCCGTTCCAGCACGTCTTGTGTTGCCGGACCCATCACGAAGACCCGTTCCGCCCGCTGGAGGAACACCCGCTCCCGGGCCCGCCACGCCGGTGTGAACCGCGACGCGTAGACCCCGTCCCGGGTCGCCCCCTCGGCGCTGACCCGATCGGTGTAGACGGCGTACCGTGGCCCCGCCCTGTCCAGCACGAAGGCTGAGAGGGTCTGCAGGAACAGGACGGGACGGTGTGGCGCAAGGAACCCGTGCTCCTCCGCCCACTGCTGACAGGCCCGGGACCAGGCCCCCGTCTTCACCCAGGGCGTCCCCCTGCCCGTTCGCTGCGCTTCCCACGTCGCGCGCACCCGGGCGCGCAGCAACGCGGGGCGCCGCGCCAGGCGGAGCAGGTCCAGGTCGACCACCGACATCCGCGCGGCCAGGGCGCCGCGCAGCGATGCCGTGCACCCGGAGAACTGCCCGTGGTGGACCAAGGCCACGGATGGTCGCAGCCTCATGGACGGACTGGCGGTCATCGGATCACCCGGAGGATGCGCCGACCTCCTCCGCGGCCGCCGAGGCCGGCAAGACCCTGACCCACGCCCGGGCCTGGGCCGTGTGTCCCGGCCCGTCCATCCGCAGGTAGCGATAGCGCCGCCCTCGGGCGATGAGCGCTTCCCCGCGGATCGTCCCGGGCAACTCCCGCCGGATCCGCGGGATGACCGCGGTGTGGTCGAAGAAGCGACACGAGAACAGGTCGAAGTGCGCCCGACGGTCCCCGGGGAAGACGTGCAGGGCGAGGTGACTCTCCGCGATCATGGTCATCGCGCTAACGTGCTGCCGGCCGTCCGCCGTCCGGCCCCGCAGGACGTACGGACGCATGATCGGTGTCATCCCGATCACCCCCGGCAGCCGGTCGAACAGGTCGAACACCTCGTCCAGGTGGGCCGGGCCGGCGTAGTCCATGAGGTCCAGGAAGTAGTGCGGGCCGAAGTCGGCCTCCGGGTCCGCCTCGGGCGCCTCGACCGGAGTCCCGTCACGGGACAGGGCACTGACAGCGGTGATGGCGCACGGGAAGGCGGCCTGCAAGTGCCGATACAGCCGCTCGGCATCGAACGCCCGCGGCGAGACGACGTCAGCAAAATACGTCTCACGGAAGGAGAAGGTGTGGATGGTGCAGTGGCCGCCTTCCAGGAACACGAACGCGCTGATGCCGCAGTCCTCGGGGACCACGCCGTTGTAGTAGGGGAGCAGGAACGCCGGCATCGTCGGCTGCAACTCGAGGATCACGGGCAGTCCCTCCAGGACTTCCTGGACGAGCCGAATGTCGTCGAAGCGCGAACGGTACCCGCGGAAGCCGTCGAGGGTAACGTGGTACACGGACGTCAGGCCCCCTCGCCGGGCTCACCGGCCCGCCACCACGCCGGCAGGTCGCGGCAGACCTCCTCGAGCTGCATGAGGTAGACGACGACCGGCAACACCCAGCGGGGGGCTCCCCGGGCCAGCGCGGCGAGGAGTGTGGGGACCAGCGTCGCCCGGAACGCCGTGGGCCGGGCGAGCACCTCGCGGAGCACCTCCAGGGTGAAGGACCGATGACGCACCGGCCGCCGCAGGGCCGCCGCATCCTTCGAGGGGTAGGGAAAGGCGGCGTAGCGGGGATGCCCCCGCGCGATCGTCTCCGTGTGGAACCGGTGGCCCAGCAGCATCTCCCCAGGCAGCGACGTCAGGAAGTCGTAGAGATCGTGGTCCAGGTAGGGACTGTAGACGAGGTCGACCCCGCGCAGCAGGCCGTAGGGGGCCAGGGCGGTCTCGCGGCGGGTGAGGCTCCAGAAGAGGAAGGTCCCCACCGGATTGGGCGCGCCCGCGAAGGCGCGCAGCTCCGCCACCAGGCGCGCGTGGACCCGGTCGCGGTCGGCCGCCCCCGCCCACATCGGCGGGATGAGCGTGCGGAGGAGAGCCTCCTCCCGCTCGTCGAGCCAGCGGTCTGCCAGCTCGCCCAGCCGCCCCTCCCGGTAGAGGCGCAGCCCCTCCGCGTCGAGCAGCGGGTCCTCGGAGAGCCCGTCGCCGGCGATCCCGTCGTACACGGCCGTGGCGTGGCCCTTCAGGTAGTCGGCCACCGCGACGTACCACCCATGCTCGTCTGTGCAGAAGCCGGTCAGCAGGTTCTTGCGGCGCTCGGCGCGCAGCGCCGAAGGGGACTGCGGGACCAGCACGTGCTCCACCCTGACGGCTTCGGCCAGGGCCCGGGCGAGCTCCACGTCCTCGCTGGGCGCGTGACGGCCCAGCATGGACGGAAAGGACCGGTAGGTGGTGACGCACCGCCGGGGTGGGGTGCCCTGTGCGCACAGTTCCAGGAGGATGTGCCGGGAATCCCGCCCGCCGCTCAGGGTCACCACCGCCTCCTCCGTCGGGGGACGGCGGCGGATCGCCTGCCGGAACAGCTCGACGTAGGCGTCGATGGCGGCCCTCCGGGTGATGGTCTGCTCCGGGCTGCCGGCGTAGCGCCCGCTGACCTCGAGCTGCCCGTCGCGCCAGATGAACGTCGCGTCGGGCGGCACGGCCCGGATGGCCCGGAACGGTGTTTCATCGTCCAGAAAGTAGCCCAGCCGCAGGAAGACGCCGAGGGCCGTCTCGTCCACTTCCCGCGACACCCCGGCGCGCAGAAGCCGCGGGATGGAGGGAGAGAGGCGGAGCTCGCCCGGAGCGGCGGCATAGTACAGCGGATAGCACCCGTAGCGGTCGTTCTCCACGCGCAGGACACGGCCGTCCCAGGACCAGGCTGCGAAGACGCCGTCCGGCTTCTCCCCCGCTCCCCGGGGAACCCGGTGACCCAACGTCACCGCCGGGTTCCCCCGCACCGTCACCCCACCGTCCTCCAGGCGCAGGTGCACGTAGGGCTCCTCTTCGATCGGCACGGAGCCCGAGGACAGCGCAGAGGGTACGGGAGCTGCGGTGGTCACGGATCCCTCCCCGCCGCCGACGGGCGTTCAGCGCCCCCCTGGAGGCGGCGGCACGTCGTGGCGACCAGGGCGGTCGGTCGTGGAGGAGGGTATTGCGTCCGGATCGGACGCGACGCCCTCCGCCCCCAACCCCGGCCGCGACCGCCCCGCCAGGAACGCCCCGATGCCTTCCTCGATCCAGCCCCCCTGCTGCAGGTAGGTCAGCTCCCGCACCTTGGCGTTGGCGAAGGCCAGCGCGGCGTCGGGGTCCATCCCCAGGCTGTGGCGGAAGAGCTCCTTGGTCAGGCGCAGCGCGTGGGGGTCTTTCGCCCGCAGGGCGGCGGCCACGGCGTAGGTCTCCGCGGCCAGCTGCGCCCGCGGCACCGCCCGGTTCACCAGCTTCAGCTCCGCCGCCCGGCGGCCGTCGAACGGCTCGCCCAGCAGCATGTGCCACAGGGCGTCGCGCGGGTGGAGGACGCGCCCCATGGCCATGGCCACCGGCCCGGCCGGGATGCCCTTGAAGTTCACCTCGGAGAGGCCGAAGAGCGCCTCCTCGGCGGCCAGGGCCAGGTCGCAGGCCGCCACCACCGGCAGCGCCCCGCCGAAGCAGTACCCGTTCACCATGGCGATGGTGGGCGCGGGGAAGAGCCGCAGCTTGCGGTCGCGCCACTCCTGGGAGATGACGCGGTTGCGGTCCACCTCCCGGGGCCGGTCCTTGAGGTCGTAGAAGTACTCCTTCAGGTCCATTCCGGCGCTGAAGGCGTCCCCCGCTCCGGTGATGACCAGCACGCGCACCCGGTCGTCCGCGGCCAGGGCCGTGAGCGCCGCGTGCATCTCCCGGTGCAGCGTGGGGTTCATGGCGTTCTTCTTCTCGGGCCGGTTGAAGGTGACCGTCACGATCCCGTCGTCGTCCCTCACCAGGATGGTCTCGTACCGCCCCTCCATCAGGTCTGCCTCCTCGACGGGGCGCCGCTCAGAGGGTCCAGCGCAGGACCCGCCGCTCCACCGCCCGCACCGCCCCCATGAGGGCGGTGGCCAGCAGGGCGATCCCCAGGATCAACGCACAGAGCACGTCCATGCGGAAGGCGCCCCCGTAGTACATGAGCAGCCCGCCGATCCCCACGATGGAGATGAGCATCTCGCCGAGGACCGCGCCGTTCACGGCCCGGCCGATCCCCGCGCGCAACCCGGTCAGGACGAGCGGCAGCGCAGCGGGGAGGACGACCCGCCGCAGCAGCACCGCCTCCCCGGCGCCGAAGGCACGCGCCATCTCCACCAGCCCCGGCGGCACGGCCCGCACGCCGGCGCGGACGTTCACCGTTACCACGAAGACGCTGAAGAGCACCACCGTGGCCAGGATGCTCTCCGGCCCCAGGCCGAAGAGGAGGATGAGCACCGGCACCTTGGCGGCGGCGGGGGTGACCTGGAAGAGGTCGACGTACAGGCCCGCCACGGCGTCCACCCAGCGGGAGCGCCCCATGAGGACGCCCAGCACCGTCCCCACCAGGGCGGCCAGGGCGAACCCCGCCAGCACCGCGGCCAGGGTGCGCAGGCCGTGCCGCCACAGCTCCCCGCGCGCGGCCAGCAGCACGGCCGCGTCCGCCACCCGGGAGAGCGGTGGGACGAAGGGGAAGCGCCCCGAGCGGCCCACCACCTCCCAGCCCGCGGCGAGCGGGACCAGCGTCAGGACCCAGGGGGTGCGTTCGGCCGCCCGACGCTGCCGGTCCGGCCAGGGGCGCCTCACAGGCGCACGAAGCCCCGCAGGCACGCCCACACCTCCTCCACGAGCTCGGCGAAGCGCGCCGAACGGCGCACGCTCTGGTCCCGCGGCCGCGGCAGGGGAATCGGCACCTCCTCGATGATCCGCCCCGGGCGCGGACTCATCACCAGCACCCGGTCGGCCAGGTAGACCGCCTCGGCCATGTCATGGGTGACGAGCACGACGGTGGTCGGGCGCCGCTGCCACAGGGCCAGCAGCTCGTCTTGCAGCAGCATCCGGGTCTGCGCGTCCAGCGCCCCGAAGGGCTCGTCCAGCAGGAGCACCTGCGGGTCCACCACCAGGGCCCGGGCCAGTCCCACCCGCTGCTGCATCCCGCCCGACAGCGCCTGGGGGTAGTAGCCCTCGAAACCGTCCAGCCCCACCAGCGCGATGGCGGCGCGCGCGCGGCGCTCGCGCTCCGGCGAGGGGATGCGCCGGATCTCCAGCGGGAAGGCGACGTTCTCCAGCACGGTGGCCCAGGGCAGCAGGGCGAAGTCCTGGAAGACCACCGCCCGATCCGGGCCCGGACCGGTGACGCGGCGGCCGAAGACCCGCACCTCGCCGCCGTCGGCCGGGGTCAGCCCGTCCAGCACGCGCAGCAGCGTCGTCTTCCCGCAGCCGCTCGGGCCGATGACGGCGACGAACTGCCGCGGCGGGACGACGAAGCTCAGGCGCTCCAGCACCGGCAGCGGCTCGCCCTCCGGGCCGCGGAAGGCCTTCACCACCTCTCGCACCTCGATGGCGGGGACGATCAGCTCCACGGGGCCAGCCTCCGTTCCACCCACGTCATCAGCCGCGCCACGCCCAGCCCGATGCCCAGGACGGCCAGGACCACGGCGAAGAGGTTGGCGTTGTCGAAGGTGGCGCTGTAGGTGCTGATGAGCCGCCCCAGCCCCACCGCGATGATGATCAGCTCCGAGACGACCATCCCCACCACCGCCCGGGCGGAGGCCAGCCGCAGCCCGGCGCCGATGGCCGGCATCGCCGCCGGCAGAATCACCCGCCGGAAGACCATCCCCTCCCCGGCGCCGAAGGACCGGGCCATCTCCACCAGCCGGACCGGCGCCAGCCGCACCCCGGCGGCGGTGTTCAGGATGAGCAGCGGCAGGGCGAAGGCGACGATGGTGGCCACGCGCGCGGCCAGCCCGATGCCGAAGGCGATGACGAAGACCGGAACCATGGGCGAAGCCGGCACCGCCAGCAGGAAGCCCAGGTACGGCTCGGCGATCCGCCCCGCCAGCGGGTAGCGGCCGCAGGCGAGGCCCAGCGGGATGCCGAGGGCGACCAGCAGGACCAGCCCCACCGCCAGCGCCTCCAGCGTCGTGGCGCACGCCGCCCAGAACCGCGCGTCCGTCAGTTGCCGGGCCAGGGCCTGCAGCACCGCCGAGGCCGGCGGGAGGGTCAGCGTCCCGGCGGCGCGCCGTCCCAGCGCCTCCCACCCGACCAGGCAGAGCAGCAGCGAGCCCCACCGGGCCAGGCGGTAGCGGTCCGGGCGTATCCCGGCCGGCAGGCGCATCCGCATCCGCGCCGCCCACTCCCGTGAAGCCACGAACACGCTCATGTCCTCAGCGTGCACTCCACTCGCACGACGGCCGCTCAGTCTCGCCCGACGTCCTCACCGACGCCCCAAGACGCGGAGGACATCCTGGAGCGGGCTCAGGTCGGCGTACGCCTCGGGGTCGTCAGGGGCACCCGGCGGCAGCGCCTCGATGCTCTTCAGGAAGGCGATCATCTCCCGCACGACGTCGTATCCAGGGATCCCCCCGTTCACGTCCCAGATGCCGCGGGCGACGAAGGCGCGCACGGTCGCCTCGGCAAACGCGCGGTCCTCGTCGGGGAAGAGCTGCAGCGTCCGCACCACCGCCCACTCCGGCCCGGCGGCGATGCGCCGGTGGGTGTCCAGCAGCACCCGCAGGACGTCCCGGATCTCCTGCGGCCGGGCGGCCAGCCACTCGCGGCGGGCCACCAGCACCGAGTCCAGCACCGGCAGGTCCTTGAAGTCGAGCAGGACGTGGAAGCGGCCCGGGGCGGTCAGGTCGAGGCGGATGGCGTCGGTGAGGAAGAGGCTCGTGGCGTCCACCTCGCCCCGCAGCAGGGCCTGCGCCCGCGCCGGGGAGCCCGGGATGACCAGGATCTGGGGGGCGGCGATGCGGTGCCGGCGGACGGCAAACTGCACCACGGTGTTGGACATGGACGAAAGGCTGTGCACGGCGATGCGCTTGCGGTCGAGCTGGCGGGGGGCGGTGATGGTCCGGGGCGTCACCAGCACCCACTGGTTCAGCCCGGGAGCGGCCACCATGGCCACCCGCGCCCCGCGGGCGACCGCGTTGGCCGGGGTGGTGGGCTCGGCCCGCACCAGGTCCACCTCGCCGCGCAGCAAGGCCTGCAGCGCCAGCTCGGGGCGGGGGAAGAAGACGGGCGGGGCCTCGTAGCCCCGGTCGCGCATCCGCTCCAGGGCGATGAGGGTGGCGGCGTAGGTGAGCTGCCGCACGCCCGAGAAGCCCACGGGCAGCCGCGACTGCTTCGCGAGAGCGGAGCCTCCGAGGAGGCCAGCCAGGAGGACCAGCACGGCGGCCAGGAGGGTCAGGCGGATCAGGGTCATGGGACTCACGCTCCTCACGGTGTCGGGTGCATCCCGCAGGGGGGATGGGGCTTTCCGGTCACACCAGCCGCACCCGGCGCGGATCGCGCAAGAGCGTCCGGGCGATGACCATGCGCTGGATCTCCGAGGTGCCCTCCCCAATGCGCCGGCTGCGGGCGTCACGGAACATGCGCTCGATGGGCAGGTCCTTGGAGAGCCCGATGGCCCCGAAGACCTGCAGGGCCCGGTCGGTGACGCGGCCCAGCATCTCCGTCCCGAAGGCCTTGACGATGGAGGCCTCCTGGCGGACGTCCAGGCCCTGGTCGAGCTTCCAGGCGGCGTGGTAGGTCATGAGGCGTGTGGCGTGGATCTCCATCGCCGACTCGGCGAACATCCACTGGACGGCCTGCCGCTCCGCAATGGGCGCCCCGAAGGTGACGCGGTCGCGGGCGTAGTCGATGGCCAGCTCCAGGGCCCGCTCCGCCATCCCCACCGCCTTCGCCCCGTGGAAGATGCGGTCACGGGTCAGGTGCTGCTGCGCCAGGCGGAAGCCTTCGCCCACCGGCCCCAGCACGTTGGCGTGCGGCACGCGGCACTCCTCGAAGATCAGCTCCCAGGGGCTGTCCGCCACCATCAGCTGGAACTGCCGCCCCAGGCGGAAGCCCGGGGTGCCGCGCTCGACCAGGAAGCAGGTGATCCCGCCGCGCGCCCGCTTCTCCGGGTCGGTGAGGGCGAAGACCTGGACGACGTCGGCCTTGTCCGCTCCACCGACGAAGACCTTGCGGCCGGTGAGCACCCAGTGATCCCCGTCGCGCACGGCACGGGTGCGCATGTTGCCGGCGGCGTCCGAGCCGCCCCAGGGTTCGGTGAGCGCGAAGGCGGTGCGCTTCTCCCCCCGCACGATGGGGTCGAGGAAGCGCTCGCGCTGCTCGGGGGTGCAGTGGTAGAGCGCGCCGATGCGGGGCGTGAGCACCGACGGGGCCCGCAGCGGCGGCACGGTGGAGCGGCCGAGTTCCTCCCACACCATCACCATGCCGAGGTTGGGGAGTCCCTGCCCGCCGAACTCCCGGCGCACGTCGAGCGCCCACAGCCCTTCTGCCTTGGCCTTCTCCTGCAGCTGGCGGCGCAGGTCGTCGGGGAGGTCGGGCGCCTCCGGCAGGGTGCGCTCGAGGGGCAGCAGCTCCCGCTCCACGAAGGCGCGGACACGCCGCCGCAGCGCCTGGTACTCCTCGGGGACGGTGAACTCCACGGCTGTGCCTCCTGCGTGTTCGTGTCGCGCAGCGTCGCGGTCGTGCGCGCGCTGGGTCGGGTCGGACGCCGCGCTGGGTCGGGTCGGACGCCGCGCTGGATCGGGTCAGATGACGCCGCCCTGGGTCAGGACCGCCAGCTCCTCTTCGCCGTAGCCCACCAGGCCCAGGTAGACCTCACGGTTGTGCTCGCCCACGCGCGGCACCGGGGGCAAGGGCACGCGGTGCCCGTTCAGCAGGAAGGGGCCGCCCGGCACGCCGACCCATCCGTGCCCCGGTACGTGCGCCTGCACGACGAACCCGCGCGCGCGGGTCTGGACGTCCTCCAGGTACTCGCGCGGCGTGTTCACCGGGGTGATGCACAACCGCCGGCGCTGCCCTTCCAGGTAAAGCTCCTGGCGGGTGAAGCGGGCGAAGAAGCGGGCCACCACCGGAGTGATCTCCTCGACGTGGGCGCGGCGGTAGAGGCCCTGGCGGTAGCGCTCGTCGGCCAGCTCCGGCGGGTGGCCCATCCACTCCAGCAGCCGCTCCCACGACCCCGGCATGGTGTCGGCCACGTAGGCGTGGACGTAGCCGTCCTTCACCCGGAAGACCGACCCCGGGACCGCCACCATGTGCTGGCTGCCCACGCGCACCAGGTCGCGCCCCTCGTCCGAGGCAGTGGAGATGGTGTGCTCCTCGACGGCCAGGGCCTCCTGGACGGACACCTCCACCTCCCGGCCGCGCCGCGTGTGCGCGCGCTCCCACAGGGCCACCAGCACTCCGAAGGCCAGGTAGGCGCCGGCCAGGTCGGCGGCGTGGTGGGGCGGGGCGGCCACCGGCGGCTCGCCCGGCCTGCCACTGATGTACATCAGCCCGCTCTCGGCGAAGGCCACGAGCTCGTTGGCCGGGCGGTCGGCGTCCGGGCCGCTCAGGCCGAAGTCGGCGATGCTCCCCACCACCAGGCGGGGAAACGCCGGGTGGAGGTCCTCGAAGGTCAGCCCCAGCCGCCGCCGCTCCCCCGGCGGGCCGGCCACCAGCAGGACGTCGGCATACGCGGCCAGGCGGAACAGGGTGTGGCGCCCGGCGGCGACGGCGAGGTCCAGCGTGACCGCCTTCTTCCCGGTCCGGAAGTAGAGGTCCGCGGGCGTGGGCGCGTCGCGGCGCCGCTCCGGCGGTTCGATGAGGATCACCTCGGCTCCCAGCCCGGCCAGCAGGCGTCCGGCATAGGCCACGCGCCGGTCCGCCACCTCCAGCACCCGCACCCCGCGGAGCGGCTGCGGTAGCGGCAGGCGTGGGACCGCCTCGGGGAGGGCCGCGGTCTCCGGCCGCCGCACACTCATCCCGGTCCCTCCCCGACGCCCCGCACGCTCACACCAGCACCTCCTCGGCCCGGTAGCGCTCGATCTCCTCGGCGTTCAACTCCAGGACCTCGCGCAGCACCGCCTCGGTGTCCTGGCCCAGCGTCGGTGCCGGACGGCGCGTCGCGGCTTCGTGGCCGACCAGGCGCACGGGAGCCCCCGGGTAGCTGATCGGCCGGAAGGCGGGGTGGTCGACGTGGTGGATGAAGCCGCGCGCCCGCAGGTGCGGGTCGGCCAGCAGGTCGCTGCCCTTCTTGACCTGCCCTGCCGGCACGCCCGCGGCCCGCAGCAACCGGACGACCTCGGCGGCCGGGCGCCGGCGCGTCCAGGTCTCCAGCGCGGCGTCGAGGGCCTGGCGGTGGAGCGTGCGCTGGGTGCGGTCGCGGAAGCGCGGATCGAGCGCCCATTCGGTGCACCCGGTGGCCCGCACCAGCGCCTCCCACTCCGCCTCGGTGCGGACGGTGATGACGCACCACTCGTCCTCGCCGGCGCAGCGGTAGCACCCGCCCGGGGCGTACTCCCGGCGGGTGTTGCCTACCGGTCGGGCCTCGCGGCCCAGCAGCAGCCATTCCAGGTACGCCGGGCCGAGCAGGGCGGCCGTGGCCTCGGCCTGGGAGACGTCGACGTAGAGGCCCTCGCCGGTGCGGGCGCGGTGGTGCAGGCCCGCCATGACCGCCACCGCAGCGTGGACGCCGGCGATGTAGTCGGCGTGGGCGGTCTGGGAGCCGACCACCTCGTCGGCGCCCGGCGCGTTCCACAGGTAGGTGAAGCCGGTGAGCGCCAGGATGGACGGGCCGAAGGTGACGAAGTCGCGGTGCGGGCCCGTGGCTCCGAGCCCCTGCATGCGCACGACGACGAGCCGCGGGTAGCGGCGGTGCAGCGTCGGCCAGTCGAGCCCCCACTGGGGCAGGACGCGGGCGCTGAAGTTCTCCAGGAGCGCGTCGCTGCGGGCCAACAGCCGCCCCAGCAGCTCGCGCCCCCGCGGCTGCTGCAGGTTCAGGGTGAGGGAGCGCTTGTTGCGGTTGAAGTCGCCGAAGGCCCGGGTCAGGTAGTTCGTCGCCGCCTCGCGCCGCCGAAAGCCGTCCATGCGGTGCCGGGACTCCACCTTGATGACCTCGGCGCCGAAGTAGCTCAGCAGCAGGGTGGCGAAGGGCCCGGCGATCATGTGGCCGAGCTCCACGACGCGCACCCCGGCGAGCGGCCCCGCCGCCGGTGGGCGCTCCGGTCGGTCGGTGCTCATCGCCCGTCCCCCCCGGCCGCCGCTCGCCCGTCCCCCCCGGCCACCGCGGCGGCGGCCGCCTGCGCGCAGAGGTCGTCCTGCTCACTGGTGCCCCCGCTCGTCCCCACCGCCCCGACGAGGGTCCCGTCGACGAGGAGCGGCACACCCCCGCCGCTGGCCAGGATGCGCCCCTGCGCCACGGCGGGGGCCTGCATCCAGAAGTCACTGGTGGTCAGGCGCGGCGCGATGGCGCTGGTGGGGCGGCGGAAGGCGGCCGCGGTGAAGGCCTTCTTCAGGGCCAGCTCGGGGGCCAGGAAGATGGCCCCGTCCATGCGGACGACGACGACGGGATGGCCCGCCGCGTCGACCACGGCGATCCCCAGGGCCACCCCGAGCCGCACCGCTTCCGCCCGCGCGGCCTCCACGGCAGCCAAGGCCTGAGCCAGGCTCAGACCGGTCATCGGGTCACCCCTCTTCCCACCGCCGACCGGCTGCCCGCAGCGGGGGCGGAGACGCTGGCTGCAGAGGCGTCCCCGTCGCGACGGATGGTCGAGTAGAACGGCAGCAGTTTCCCCCCCGGCGTCTGGACGGGCTCCCGCCGCAGAACGCGGACCGTCTCCCCCTGGCCGGGGAACCAGACCTCGGAGAGCCCGACGCCGGCGCGCCACAACTCGTCGATGAAGGTGCGTCGCACCGCCTCTTCGTCCAGCGCCCCGACTTCCGGGCTGACCACCAGGAAGAGGCGGGTGAGGTGGTCTTCATCCTCCGTCTCGAGGAGCTGGTAGTCCAGACTGCTCCCCCCGAATGTCCGCGGGAGGACCTCCTCGACGATGCGCACGGCTTCCGTCCCCAGCACCGTCGCCCCCTCGCCGGTGAGCTTGGTGAAGGAGCGCACCTGGGCCAGGTGCCGGTCGAGCCCGAGGCTGTCCAGCGGACACCCGCAGCGGCGCGACGTTACCGTGCCGAAGTCGTCGCTCTCGACGTTCAGCATGACCTTGGGCGCAAACTGCAGCAGCGAGGTGAACATGTACGCATCGCGTTCCCCGATCCCCGGCATGGGCCGGCGGTTGAGGATGAGCGCAAAGCTGTCGGCCATCAGGTGCATGTCGTCGACGCTCCCAGGACGGCCACACCCGACTCCTACCGCGCCCCCCTCGGTGAAGACATAGCGCGGCCAGACCCGGGCGCCGCTGCGGCGAATCTCCTCCGCCTTGCCCTCTGTGAGCGGCTCGGACCCCACGAAGAAGTCCACCCCCTCCAGCCGCTCCCCGCGGCGCCGCGCCAGCGTGGCCACCCGCACCGCTCCGCTGGGCGTGGAGATCACGGCGCATCGGCCGAAACGGTCGCGCGTACGGAGGACCGCCTCCAGGACAGGCTCCGGGGCCGACAGGGGCGCGTGCTCCGGGACGGGCAGTTGCCACCCCCGCCGGCGGGCCACCAGGCGGGCCAGCGTGATCAGCCAGCGGTGGCGCGGCGCGACGGAGGGGCCGCGCGGATCGGTGACGGTGAACCATCGGACCGCCGGTCGGCCGATGTGGGCCAGGGCGAGCCAGAAGAAGACCCCCGATCCGGAGGGGAAGCCCGGCAGCCAGACCACAGGCGGGGCGTCCACCCCGGCGGCCTGGAACATCAGCTGGAAGGCCACGGCCCGGTTCTCGGCGATGGTCCTGAGGGCGACCACCACCGGCGTGCCGCGGCTGCGGGTCCCCCCGCTGCGGACCTCCAGATCCACGTCGCGGAGGGGGTTGTCGAAATCGGCCCGGGTGAACCGGAAGGTCCGCCCGCCGCGCACGACCTCGCGACGCCCGTTGAACTCCTCGTAGGAGAGGTAGACGCCGGCGTCACGCAGCTGGGCCAGCGCTCCCTCGAGACCGTGGGCGCGGACGGCCTGTGCCAGGGCCGGCCGGTCGCACCCGACAGACTGCAGCAGCGCGCGGTACGGACTGTGGGGCACACCGAAGATGACCCGGTCCACGTGGGCCAGGAAGCGCTCCTCGCGCTGCTCCAGGCGCTGACGGACGAGAGCCGCCGCCCGCGCCGGGGTCAGGGGAGTGGCGAAGAACTCGCCCAGGCTGCGCAGCAGCCGCGGGG
The DNA here is from genome assembly GCA_031081585.1 of Armatimonadota bacterium. Taxonomy (NCBI): domain Bacteria; kingdom Bacillati; phylum Armatimonadota; species Armatimonadota bacterium. Next base: position 54,656 of record JAVHLY010000004.1, on the reverse strand, counting down.
TGCTCATGAGGTCTGCAATGGTCACGTCAGCTCCTCACCGCCTCTGTCGAGATGGCCTCCCCCCGCGGGCTGATGTCGCGGGGGAGCACGTGGATCTGCTCGACGACCATCTGCGCCAGGTCGCCCTGCCAGAGTTGTTCCGAGAGCACCTCGTCCGGCATGCCGGCGATCTCCTTGGCCAGGTCGACCAGGTCGGCCACCCGCCGGTAGTACTCCGCGGCATGCTCCGGCAGGGCGCTGCGGATCCGCTGCTCCAACGCCACGCGGGCGTGGAGAACGTACTCGTCCACCACCTTGCGGAGCAGCCACCGGCCCCACGCGCTGAGGTGCAGCAGGCGCCGCTCGGTGGCAAAGGCCAGGTCGCGTCGGCCCCGCTCCTCCTCTACGGCCCGGTGGACCTGCTGGATGCGGACGATGATGTCCACCGCCTCCAGGGCGTTCTCGTCCGTCAGGCCGGTCGCGCCCATCACTTCCTGCAGGTCCAGGAACCGGGTCTCCAGCTCCCGCAGCCCCCGGTGCAGCCCCCGGATGTCCGGGTGATGGCCTCGGTGTACGAGCGTCATGATGGCGTCCCCCCCAACGCGCTGACGTCCTGCCCGCCTGTCCACGACCCCTGTGCCAGACCGGCGCCAGCTCCCGCCCATTCGAGGGTCGCTGGGACAGATGTGGCCTCGCAGATACGGCGGAGCAGCGAGCGCACCCCGTCGGCGTCCATGGCCTCCACCCGCGCCTGCAGCTCACGCAGCGCCAGGCGCAGGGTGACCTCGTCTACGGTCCGAGACGACCGCACCTCGCCGATCCCATCGAAGGCGGTGGGGACGAACTCCTCGTCCGTCCCCACGAGCTGCTCCTGGAGTTTCTCGCCGGCACGGATGCCGCTGAAGACGATGGGGATGTCCCGATCGTCCTCCAGCCCCGCCAGCCGGATGAGGTCCCGCACCAGGTCGACGATGCGGATGGGGCTGCCCATCTCGAGCATGAAGACGCTGCCCGGGGCGGTCATCAGCGGCGTCTGCAGGACGAGCAGCACCGCCTCGGAGATCGTCATGAAGTAGCGCGTCATGTCCGGGTGGGTGATGGTCACCGGACCCCCGTTCCGGATCTGCTCCAGCATGAGGGGGATCAGGCTACCCCGGCTGCCCAGCACGTTGCCGAAGCGCACGGCCAGGAAACGGGTGCGCTGCCGGGCGCCAAAGGCCTGGACGATCAGCTCGCCCACCCGCTTCGTCGCTCCCAGGACGTTCCCCGGGTGGACCGCCTTGTCGCTGGAGATGAAGACGAACGTCTCCACGTCGTGGCGCAGAGCGGCCTCGGCCACCGTGAGGGTGCCGAAGACGTTGGTCTTCACCGCCTCCTCCACTTCGCGCTCCATCATCGGGACGTGCTTGTAGGCGGCCGCGTGGACGACGACCTCGGGACGGCCCGTGGCCATGGCCCAGTCGATCTTCCGGGCGTCCCGGATGTCCGCCAGCATGACCTGCACCGGCGCCTCGGGTCGGGCCTGCAACAGCTCCTGCTCGAGCTCAAAGAGCGCGCTCTCGTTGATGTCGGCGGCGATCACCAGAGCCGGCCGGAAGCGGGTGAGCTGGCGCACCACCTCCGCCCCGATCGACCCGGCGGCCCCGGTGACCAGGACGCGCTTGCCCGTGAAGTAGGTCCGCAGCGCGTCGTACTGGATGCGCACCGGGGCGCGTCGCAGCAGGTCGTGCAGGTTGACGTCGCGGATGTCCTTCAGGGTGGCGCGCCCCGCCAGCCACTCGTCGACGCCGGGCAGCACCTTGATGCGCTGGATCCCCGTGGCCCGGGCCTGGGCCACGATCTCCCGGAGCCGCGGCGCGGGGACCGACGGCATGGCGATGAGGACCTCCTCCACCGCCTGCTCGCGGATCAGGCGGGCCAGCGCGTCCGTCCCCCCCAGGACGCGCACGCCCCGGATGAAGGCGCCCCGCTTCCCGGGATCGTCGTCGACGAACCCCACCACCTGGTAGAGCTCCCGGCCGGACTCCTCGATGGTCTGGAGGATCCGGTTGCCGGCCGCCCCCGCTCCGACGATGAGCAGCCGGGTGCCCCCGCGACCCCGCATGCGCAGCGCGTGGCGGTGGAGGGCCCAGCCGCGCCGGCTGATGCGGAAGAGGGCCACGCCCCCGCTGCTGAGCACGTAGTCCAGGATCAGCACCGACCGGGGCAGGTCGCCGTAGGCGTCGACCGTGCGCAGCATCAGGGCTGCGCCCAGGATCATGAGGGAGGCCAGGGTGTTGGCCTTCAGGATGTTGAGGAGGTCGGTCAACCCCACGGTCCGCCAGGTCAGGTGGTAGAGCCGGTAGGCCGCGTGCCAGCCCAGCCGTACCGGCACCACCAGGGCCAGCAGGTAAGGGATGTCCCGGAGGTAGCTCGGCGGGATCTCCCCGTCGAAGCGGATCAGGAAGGCCGCCCAGACCGACAGGCTCCAGATGAGCAGGTCCCCGACCAGGAAGATCAGGGCGCGCCAGGTCGTGGTGGGGTGGAGCCTAGGCAGGGGCACGGATGGCCAGTGCCTCCTTGAGGGTGCGGACAACATCCTCGACCTCCTCCCGCGTCAGGCCCGCGAAGAAGGGCAGGGCCAGCCCGCGCAGGGCGGCCGCCTCCGCCACCGGGAAGTCCCCGGGGGCGTACCCCAGGACCCGCAGGTGACGAAACAGGTGGACGGCAGGGAAGTAGGGGCGCGCGCCGATCCCGCGGGCGAGGAGGTGACGCTGGACGGCATCGCGCACCTCGGGCGAAGGGAGCCGCACGACGTAGACGAACCAACTCACGTCCGCCCAGGGGGCGGCAGTGGGGCGGACGACCTCGGGCACGTCGGCCAGCAGGACGTCGTACCACTCGGCGACCTGGCGCCGTCGGGCCAGGAGGGTGGGCAGCCGTCGCAACTGCGCCAGCCCGAGCGCCGCGGAGAGCTCGTCCAGCCGGTAGTTGAAGCCCAGCGCCTCGTGCGCCAGCCACTCGGCGTCCGGATCGCGCCCCTGGTTCCGGCCGACGCGGCAGGCCCGCGCGATCCCGTCGTCCGAGGTCACGACCATACCGCCCTCGCCGGTGGTGATCTGCTTGTTGGGGTAGAAGGCGTATACGGCGGCATCGGCGAGGGCGGCCTCGCAGACCCACGCCTCGCGGGCGGCGGACCAGTAGCGCGCCCCCAGCGCCTCACACGCGTCGTGCACGACGGGCAGGCCGAAGCGGTCACGCAAACGGACGAAGCCGTCCATGTCCACCGGGTGGCCGAAGACGGCCACGGGCAGGAGCGCGCGCAACGGCGCCCCGGTGACCCGGTGGACCAGCGTCCCGCCCCGGCCCGCGTAAGTACGCTCAATGTGCGCCTCCACGGTGGCGGGGTCGAGGTTGAGCGTCTGCGGGTCCACGTCGACGAAGACCGGCCGGGCCCGCTCCATCAGGACGACATTGGCGGTGGCGACGAAGGTAAAGGGGGTGGTGATGACGTCGTCTCCGCTCCCCACTCCCACTGCGCGCAGGGCCAGGTGGAGCCCTGCGGTCCCACTGCTCACGGCGATGGCGTACCGGCTGCCCACCGCAGCGGCAAACTGCCGCTCGAACGCTCCCACTTTCGGCCCCATGCTCAGCCATGGGGTGTCCAGCACCGCGAGGACCTCTTTGCGCTCCTCGTCTCCGATGTCGGGGCGAGAGAGCGGGATCCTCAAAGGCTCCATCGCCGTCACCTCGATGTCACCTCGATTCCCCGACCGGTGCGCTCCGCCACCGCCGCCAGGTCGGACGTAGGGGCAGCGTCGGATCGGCGGCCACCACCTGCAGTCCCGCCTGGGCCGCCAGCCCCAGCCGCAGCGAGCGCAGGGCCAGATAGGCGACCCCCGTGTGGAAGGCCGCCCGGGCCCGTCGCGGACGGATGGCCGCGGTCGCCGTAATGAGGGGATGGGCGAGGACCAGATCGAGGAGGCGATGGCCTTCCTGCACCAGTCGGGGCAACTCTCGCCCCACGGTCTGCGCACACCGCACGCCCACCGGCAGGAGCCGGTGGAGCAGGCCCAGGTAAGTCTGCGGGCGCTCCGCCGCCTCCGGCCACGACGCCAGCGCCTCCGCCAGGCGGTCGACCGCGGCCTGGTGATGGCCCTGCCGCCAGTGCGTCATGGCCGCCCGGACGACCATGCGGTACTCGGCGACGGGTGCCAGCGCCCGGAGGCGGTGGGGGAGCGGCAGCGTGGCCAGCGCCTTGGCCAGGACGCGCCGCTCCCAGGCCAGGTGGCGTTCCGGGTCGGCGGCCAGGCTCTCCCCATGGACTCGTCGGTATACCAGGATCCGTGGCACGCAAGCGAAACGGATGCCGACCGCCGCTGCCCGGAGCAGGAAGTCCCAGTCCTGCGCCTGGCGCAGCGTCTCGTCGAAGAGCCCCACCCTCCCGAACACCTCGCGGCGCAACGCCACCATGGAGAACTGCAGGGACCCGCCCATCAGGAACACCCGCTCCAGGGTGTCCCCCGCCGGAGTGGGGCCCATGCCTCCGGGGAGGACCCGTCCGTGCGGCTCGATGTACCGGGCCCAGGCGTAAGCTCCGTCGACCCCCCAATCGGCGAGCAACGCTCCGACGACCGCGTCGAGGAAGTCCGGTAGCCAGAGGTCATCGGCATCGAGGAACGCGATGATGGCGCCACGCGCGAGCCGGATACCCGCATTCCGGGCCGCAGGGAGTCCGGCATTGGGCTGGTACAGATAGCGCACCCCGGGGCCGAAGCCCTGCACCACCGCCGCTGTGCCGTCGGTGGACCCGTCGTCCACCACCAGGAGCTCCACGTCGCGGAAGGACTGAGCAAGGACACTCCGGATGGCCTCGCCTACGTAGGCCTCGGCGTTGTAGGCGGGGATGATCACGCTGACCGTCGGCGCGCTCACTTGAACGACACCCGGACCGGCAGTTCCTGCGCGTCGGTCCTGTCGGCGGCACGGCCCTTCGCCGGCCACCAGGCGGCGGCGTCGGGGACCAGCCACGCCACCAGCGCGCGGCGAAGGCGCGGCCACAACGGCGCGAAGGGCGTGAAGGCCAGGATCAGCAGGTCGGTCGCCCACGTCCGGCGCTGTACGTAGGCCAGCTCGACGGCGATCTTCCGGGGCAGGATCTCGTTGAAGTATGTCCGCAATGGGTCGGCGGCCTGCGCCAGCAGGCGCTCTTCGTCATGGAAGGCCAGGCTGGCGATCCCGGTGAGTCCCGGTGGCTGGCGGTAGACCAGGGCGGCCAGCGGGCGTGGAATGGCGGCGATCTCATTGGGCGTCAACGGGCGGGGGCCGACGAAGGTCATCTCCCCGCGCAGGACGTTGATGAGCTGGGGCAGCTCGTCGAGCTTGAGCGTCCGCAGCACCCCGCCGAACCGGGTCACGCGCGCGTCCCGGGCCACCGTGACCGTGGAGCCTTGGTCCGCGCCGTCGACCATCGTCTGGTACTTGAACAGCCGGAACGGCCGCAGGTCCTGGCCCAACCGCTCCTGGACGAAGAAGGCGCGCCCCGACAGGGAGCGGTTGGCCAGCGCGAGCAGGAGCATCACCGGAGCGGCCAGCACCAGGAGGACGGCGGCCAGCATCGTGTCGAGCAGGCGGCGACGGTCCATGTGGGGTCAGAGACGCCTGGGGGTCCGCCGGGGACCCCGGCAGTCACGTGCGCTTGACCGGGACCTCCCGTAGCGGCGCAGGCACGCCGGGGGTGGACCGGCGCCATCCGTGGCGCATCCCCCTCCAGAGCGCGCCGCTCACGCGGGCAAGCAGCGGGAACGGGTCGTCGAGGGCGGCCCAGGCCGCCTCGCGCACCCCCCGCAGCGCCCTCGCCCATCGCCAGACTTCCCCCGGCCGCCGGGCCGCCAGCAGGTATGCCACATCGTCCTCCAGCCACCAGCGGCGCCCGGGGACGGGCCGGAGCTCCGGGACGGACTGGTCCGTGAGGTCCAGGTAGTACGCCCGGGCGAGATCCATACCGTCCGGCCCGGTGAAGAGACGGAAGGTCGCGCCGAGCCGGGGGTTCACGTCGAGCAGCCGGTAAGTGCCGTCGCGCGGGTCGACCGCGTAGTCGACGTCCACCAGCCCGCGGTACCCGCAGCCGCGCAGGAACGTCACCGTCACCTCGGCCAGCCGGTCCTGCGGCCGCACCACGGCCAGGGAGGCCACGCCGGCCGGGTCGGGATGCTGCCGCAGCTTCATCCCCACCGCGACGCGGACCTGCCGGCCGTCGCCTCCCAGGTAGGCATCCACCATCCAGACTCCCTCGCCACCCAGGAACTCCTGGAGGAGCAGGTTGCTCCGCTCGGCGGGTCCGAGGCGCTCGACGTAGTCCAGCAGCGCCCGCGCGCGCCGGAAGACCCGCCGCGTCGTGCCCATCGGTCCGCTCGGGTGGGCAGCCTTGGCGATGACGGGCAATCCGGCCTCGGCGAGGAAGGCAGCCGCCTCCCGGCGAGAGCGGACCGTCGCCGTCCGCGGCACCGCCACCCCCGCAGCCCGGGCTAGCGCGTGGAGGCGGCGCTTGTCGACCAGGGCCCGCACGAGGTCCGCCGGAACGCGGGGAAAGAGGAACTCCGGACCGAGGGTCTCCGCGTACTCGGCGAGGAGCAGCGCCGTCTGGTCCGTGGTGGGCAGGAGCACCACCGGAGCCCCCAGACGCCGCTGCACCGTCTGCAGGAAGAGCACGGCGTCGTCGGCCAGCCCGGGACCGCACCGCCAGCGGAGACACCCACGCCAGTACCGGGAGCGCAGCACCGGGCTCGGTGTCTGGCGAACCGCGTACACGGGGATGCCGAGCCGTCCCAGGCTGCGCGCGGCCCCCAGCCCGCCGTAGCCCGGCTCGAGGATCAGCACCGGGATGTCGCGTGCCCGCGGCGGCCTCATGAGCGCCCGGGGACCCCCGCGGCGACGGCCGGAACGTCCCGAACGTAGACGGCGGCGCGCTCATGCGGGTGGATCTCGAGCTCTCCGTGCAGCCGGAAGCCCGCACCCTCGTACAGGCGGCGCGCCTCCCCGTTGTCCGCGGCCGTAGTCACGCGGACGGTGGTCACGCCGCGCCGGCCGAGCTCAGCCAGCACGGCGGCCACCAGCGCCCGCCCGATTCCCCGGCCGCGGGCGGAGGGCGCTAGGGCGATCGAGGCGAGCTCGGCCCGGGGGAGCTGGCTCGCGGTGACGTACCGCCGGGTCTCGAGCAGGCGGCGCCACCGACGGCCCGACCACGCCCGCACCAGCAGCGGGACCGCCGACCAGGGCGCGGGGCGCACGAAAGCCCGGTAGAACCGCGGCCAGTCGGTCACCGCGCTGGCGAAGCCCACCGGCCCCTCGCCGTCCTCCGCCAGCACGACGAACCCGACGCCAGACGTGATCAGCACCCGGTAGAAGCGCGTCACAGCCGCCTCGCCCAGATCACTGAGCAGCCCCCAAGGGATCTGGCTCCGGTGCAACGCGGCGATGACTCCGATGTCGGCGGCGTCAGCGAGGTGCAACCGCACCGGCGACCCTCCGGACCTCCCACAGGCGCTCGTAGACCCTCAGGGTGGTCGCGACCACCCGGCGCTCGTCGAACTCGGCCAGCGCCTTCGCGCGGCTGCGCGCGCCGAATCGCTCGCGCAGCGCAGGGTCGCCCAGTAGCCGGCGCACCCGCTCAGTCAGGGCGCCGGAGTCACGGGGCGGCACGAGGAAGCCGTTGTGGCCGTCCTCGACGACCTCGCGGCACCCGCGGATGTCGGTCAGGACCATGGCCCGCCCCATGGCCGCCGCTTCCACCGCCGAGCGGGGAAACCCCTCGCGGTAGGAGGGGAGGACGAAGACGTCCATCGCCGCGTAGAGGTCGGGCATGTCCGTCCGCAGACCGAGGAAACGCACCCGGCAGCGGCGGGCGACGTCCTCGAGCACCGGGGACGGGATCCCATCGGGCTTGCCGGCCTCGACCGGGCCCACGACCAGGGGCACGACGCGGGCGTCTTCAGCGGTGAGGGCCGCAGCCATGGCGAAGAACTCCCTGAACCCCTTCTCCCAGACCAGGCGGCCAACCGTGCCCACGACCAGCGCCCCGTCGGCGATCTCCAGGCGGCGGCGCACCGCGCGGCGGTCCACGCGGGCGGGATCGAAGCGCGAGAGGTCCACGCCGTTGCCCAGCCAGGCGGAGCGCTCCGGGGTGGTAATGCGCTCCCGGAGGAGGGTGGCCAGGTCCTCACGGCTCTGGCACAGGTCGAAGTCCCCCAGCCGCGCCCCGGCCCGTTCGAGCACGACGAAGGCGCGACGCCGCAGCCATGAGCCGTCCAGGCCATACAGACCGTGAAAGGTGTTTACCACGACCGGCACACCGACCAGCCGGGCCGCCAGCCGCCCGAGCATGCGGCCCTTGGGGGTATGGGTGTGGACGATGTGCGGACGGTGACGGGCCAACACCCGGACGAGTCCCCACAATGCCCTGAGGTCCCCGAGGGGCGCCCACCGACGCTCCAGGCCCGGGACCGCCGCGTGGGGGATGCCCGCCCGTGCGAGGTCGTCGGACCAGGGTCCCGGGGCGCTGACCGCCAGGACGTCGAAGCCGGCATCCTGAAAGGCCCGTAACTGGTCCAGCAGCAGGAAGCGCAGGCTCAGGTCGGCGGTGGTGATATGGGCGAGCCGCAGGAGGGCCAGCCGCTGCGCCGGAGGCCTGGACACCTCCACCGTGGCGTGGGTGGTCATCGGCCGCCGCCCTCGCCCAAGGCATCGCCGGCGCGCACGGGGCCGGCCATTACACCTCGCCGCGTGCCCAGCCGGAACCGGAGCAGGTCGGCCAGCGAGGGCCAGCCGTAGTAGCCGACCACCCCGTCGCGGCGGGGCGCCGCTGGCGGAAGGGCCCCGGAGACCGCCGCGCGGGCCAGGACCTCTGCGAGGAGCCGACCGCCCACCTGCCGCTTCTCGATGAGGACGTCGAGGAGGCGGCGCCGTCCCAGGGGCACCCGCGCCTCCGCCACGACCGCGCCCGTGTCGATCCCCGCGTCCATCCGGTGGACCGTCGTGTATCCCCACGGCTCGCCGTGCAGCGCCTCCCAAAAGGTGCCGAAGAGCCCCCGATAGGTGGGAAGCCGCCCGTGGTGGACGTTGAGGGCTCCCCACCGCGCCAGCGCGAGTGTGGACGGCTTGAAGATCTCCGGCGATCCCACCGAGACCAGGACGTCCGCCTGCGCGTCGCGGAGGGCCTGGTGGCCTTCTCCCCGGTTGAGGCTGCCCACGTGCTGTCCCCGCGTGGCGTCCGAGAGGGGCAGGAGCGAGTCGGCGGGTCGGCGGAGGCGACGCCTCTGCTGCCACCAGTACACGGCGCCGCTGGGACCGAAGAGCAGCAGCCCCTCCGCAACCCGCCGCACGGCCGACACGCGGCGGCGTGGGCGCAGGAAGAAGACCGCGATCGCCGAGGGCCCCCCGGCTGTCCGGTAGGCCTCCCAGAACACCGGGGCGAGCGGATCGTCCGCGGTAGTGGCGATCACGAGACGCACCGGGCCACCTCAGCGACCGTTGCCGGTCGGTATCCTCTCCGTAGGACCCCATCCGCAAAGGCCGCAACGCCGGGCAGCAGGTGAGGTCCGGTGGCACGCGTGTGCCGCACGGGCGTGCCGGGGGGGAACGTCAGCGCGTCGGAGGCCACGAACTCCCAGGGGTGGCAGTAGAAGTTCAGGACGGGTGACGCCCGCCCGATCAGGTCGGCCACGGCCAGGGTTGCCCGCCATCCCAGGAAACGGACAGTGCTCATGTTGAGCGGCAGCAGCCAGGCCGAGGGAGGAACCTCCAGCACCCTCCCCCTGCCGCGGCGCCCGGGCCGGTGCGGGTCTGGCCGGTACGGCGCCAGCGGGGCGAGGAAGTAGTCGAGGTGGTTGATCATTCCCAGGAGCCCGTCGAACCGGCGCGTCGGGACCGACGAGTCCACCACGTACCCGATCTCCTCCAGCAGGTGCAACGTGGCGCCGTCGATCCACAGGTACGGCGCCCGGAAGGCCCGCGGAAGAGCACCGATGATTCCGGCCACAGCATCCGTGGCCTGCCGGAGCCAAGTCCGGCGGCGGTCCACCGGCGTGAACCGGTAGTTCTCGGCCATGAAGACCGGCATCGGGTGCTCCCAGCCGTGGACGCCGATCTCGTGCCCCTCGGCGTGGGCCCGGCCGATGGCCTCCGGGTGGTGCAGGGCGAACATCCCCGTCGTGAAAATCGTGGCCCGCAGCCCCAGGGCATGACAGAGGTCGAGCAGCGCCAGCAAGCCGGGGCCCGAACCCGGGACCCAGTCCGCGTCCACGGTGAACAGGAAGTGCCGGGCATCGCTCACGGGAGTGTCGGCCGGGTCCGCGGGCGCAGGGTCTGGGTCCGTTCGCGGAGGCCGGCGTAGGCCGCCGTCAGGTTGAGGGGCAGACGCCCCCGCGGGTGGTCGATGCCCACGGCGTGACGGCAGAGACGGTAGGGGTCGCGTCGACCGAGCCGGTTCACGCCGGCCAGGGTCGTGAAGGCGGCCACATAGCCCAGGCGTCGGAGCACCGGTTTGGCACGGTCGTCCACGAACCCGTAGGGGAAGGCGAAGCACGGCACGCGTCCGGAGGGCACGTGTGCGCGCAGGTCGACATCGCCCGTCTCCAGTTCCGCCTCCAGGGTCGCCGGGTCGACGGCGGGCAGCGCCGGGTGGGTCCGGGTGTGGAGCCCGATGGCCACCCCCGCCGTGGCCAGCGCCGCCACCTCGGCCCAGCTGAGGACTGCGCACGCGGCTCGGTCGATCCGCGGGTGCCCGACCTGTTCGAGCAGGGCCTGCCGCCGGTCCTCCAGTGCGGCCGGCGCCAGTGGCCGCCACAGACGGATGAGAGCCCGCGCAGCGCGGTGACGGGCGGCTGGTGTGTCGAGGGCGAAGGCGTGGTTCGTCACACGGACCTGCGGCCGGTCGGTCTGCCGCAACGCCTCGTACACCTCGTCCCACCAGAAGAGCCGATCCGTCCCCGGGAAGGCCGTGGGGACGAAGAGCAACGCCGGGACCCGGTAACGCTGCAGCACCGGCCAGGCGTGGGTCAGGACGTCCCGGTAGGCGTCGTCGAAAGTGACCAGCACCGCGCCGCGCGGAAGGGAGGCCTCCTTCCCCAGGGCGGCCACCACCTGCGCGGCGCTCACCGGGGTGTAGTGGCGACGCATGTAGGCGATCTGGCGGTCGAACTCCGCCACTGTGGCCGAGAGCAGGTGCGGGTCCCCGGCGAAGGGCTGCCCCGGGGCGAGGAGGCGGTGATAGACCACGACGCGCAGCACGCCGTCGCGCCCGTCCGCCACCCGCAGGAGGTACACCGGCATCCGGCCGAGCAGGTTCTCGACGGCACGTCGCAGCATGGGCACCGGATCAGTCGGGCTGGAGGAGGTCGCCGAGGATCTGGTCGGCGACCCGGTCCCAGCGGAAGGTCTGGCGCGCGACCTCGCTCCGGCGGGCGGCCCGGGCGGCAAACGTCGGGTACTCTCGCACCAGCCGGTCGAGGGCGGCAACCAGGCCGGGGACGTCGCCGGGCTCCACCACCAGCCCCGCCTCCTGCACGATCCAGCGCTGGTTGCCCACCGTGGTGACGATGCAGGGCAGGGCCTTCCACATCGCCTCGATCAGGCAGATCGGGACTGCGTCCCGGTGCGTGGGCAGCACCAGGGCATCCGCCTGCGAGTAGAAGTCGTCCATGGCGCGGTGGACCGTCCGACCGCACACCCGCACACCGGGCGGCAGCGGACCGCGTGGCGTCGCTCCCACTACCAGCAGCTCGAGGTGCGGGTGGCAGCGACGGACCTGCGCGAAGGCTTCCAGCAGCTGCGGACCGCCCTTCCGTTCCCACTCCAGACCCACGAAGAGCAGTCGGCGGCAGGTCCGCGAGGCGATGGGGTCGGTCAGGGGGGCGTTGGGCCCCGCTCCCACCACGCGGATGCGATCGCGCGGTATCCCATAGGCGCGCTGCAGCCACTGGGCCGTCGTCGGCCCCATCGTGTAGACGCGCGCGGCGTTACGCAGGAAGCTCTCCTCGCGGGCGAGCCATCCCGCGGAGAAGCGGGAGGCCAGATGACCGCCCATGGCCGCCCCTTCCCGTGCGACCCGGTCGGTGTACACGGCGTACCGGACGCCCTCGGGGAGGATCACCGGGGTCATCGCCTGGACGAAGAGCGCCGGGCGTCCCCGCCCCACGCCGGCCTGGCGCAACCGGCGCTCCACCGCCACCGACCAGGCCCGCGTGCGCACCCAGGACACTCCCCGACCCGACCGCCGCGCCTCGGCCAGGGCACGGAGCCGGGCCGGCAGGAGCGTGACATCGCGTGCCAGCGGGAGCACGTTCAGGACGGCCAGCGGCACCCGGTGCGCCATCGCCCGGCGCAGGGAGACCGCCGAGCCGGAGAACGTCCCAAACTGGACGAAGTCCAGGAGGGGCTCCCCTGGCAGGGCGCTCCGCCTCGCACTCCGGTCAGTCCCTGGCCGCGATGTGAGCAACGAACTCCTCCCAGGCCAGGACGGCGTCGCCGTCCCCCCAGCGACGCACCCAGGCTTGGCCAGCGTCGCAGAGCCGGCGTCGCCGCGCGTCGTCCGCCAGCAGGCCGAGGGCCGCCTCTGCCAGCGCCTCCGGCGCGCGCAGCGGGACCAACGCCGCCACGCGGCCGTCGTCGGTGAGCTCCCGCAGCGACGGGATGTCCGAAGCCACCACCGGCGTCCCTGCCGCCAGCGCCTCCATCAGCGCATTGGCCGCACCCTCGAAGAGCGAGGGGAAGAGGAAGCAGTCGGCGGCGGCCAGCAGGTCGGGCACGTCGTGCCGTTCGCCCAGCAACGTGACATGATCCGCCACTCCCAGCGCCTCGGCCAGCGCGGTCAGGGAGGGCCGCAGCGGCCCCTCGCCCACGATCACCAGGTGGGCTCCCGGGCGGGACGCCAGGATGCCCGGCATGGCGCGCACGGCGTACTGCTGTCCCTTCTGGGGCACCAGGCGGCCGACGTTGAGCAGCAGCGGGTCGGCGTCCGGAAGCCCCAGCGCCGCGCGCACCGCTTGGGCGGAAGGGCGCTGGCCGTTGGGGCTCAGCAGCAGCGGACGGCGAATGACCCGAACCCGCCCGGCTGGAATCCCCAGCTGGCGCACCGCCGAGTCGCGCACCGTCTCGCTCACCGCCACGAACCAGGCGCCGCGCCACCGGGCGGTGGCCGCATCCAGCGTCCGGGCCAGGGAGACCTTGAGGGGCGAGAGCCGGGGGTTGTCCAGCCGCCACTCCGGCTCGTAGGCCGTGTTCACCAGGGTCGTCACCACCGGCAGGCCACTCCAGCGGCCGATCAGGCGGGCCAGGACGCCGGGCCGGTACAGGCAGGCGTGGAGCACGTCGGGGTAGACGCGCTGCACCAGACGGCGAAGCGGCACGAGCGGACGCAGGAAGTCGCGTTCCGCAGGATACCCCAGGGTGTACACCGGGATGCCTGCCGCCTCCAGGGTCTGCGCGAACCGACCCGCCGTGCCCAGCCCGCAGACGTGGTGGCGGAAGCGTCTCCTGTCGGACCGGAGCACCAGGTGGGCCAGGTGCTGCTCCGACCCACCGGTGCCCAGCCCCTCGATGAGATGCAGGACCGTGACGGGCTTAGCCATCGAGGGTCGGGGGGGCCGCGCGGAGGGCCGCCAACCGGGAGCGGAAGACCTCCTCGCCATCCAGGTACGACCGGAGCCGCGCGCGGAAGAACCAGAGCCCGTCACTGCGTTGGACGGGCTGGCGCCAGAGAGCCAGCGGGTCCAGGGCTCCATAGGGGTTCTTGCCACACCCCCCGCGGACGGCGCTCTGGAACCGCTCGCCCACCACCCCCCGGACCTCGGGGCGCCACCGTCCCCAGGGATAGGCGAAATGCCTGACCGGCTGTCCCAGCCGCTCCTCGATCAGCTCCTGGCTGCGCCGCAGTTCCTCGCGGACCGCCGGCAGGGGCACCACCGACAGGTCGGCATGGGTGTGGGTGTGAGAGCCGACGGTGATGAGCCCCGAGGATGTCATCTCACGGAGCTGCGACCAGGTCAGCGGGCGTCCCGGCGCGTCCGCCCAGCGCTGCACGCCGAAGTCGAAGGGTCGTCCCTGCTCGACGTACGCCGTCGCCACGTAGACCGTGGCCGGGAGGCGGTACCGGTGCAGGATCGGGAAGACGTGGTCGTACGTCTCCCGGTAGCCGTCGTCGAAGGTCAGCACGAGGACGTCGCCCGGCGGGGTGGCGCCGTTGCGTCCCAGTGCCAGGGCCTCCTCCAGGCTGACCACACGGCAGCGGGCCGCCAGGTAGGCCACCTGACGCGCAAAGGTCTCGACGGGGAGGTCGATCTCCCGTCGCGTCCCCCCGCCCACCCGGTGGTAGACCAGGATGACGATCCCCGGTCGCCGTTCGCCGAACGCCAGGCCGTAGGGCAACACGGCGAGCTTGACGGCACTGAGGGTCAGGTTCACGATGCGGGCACGATGGAGCCGAGGATCCGGCCGGCCACCGGCGGCAGGGCGTCCCGCAGCACGGCGGCCAGGCTCCGCACGGCATCCCGGTGGAAGACCCACAGCGCGGCGCCGTAGGCCAGGGCGCCGGCCCCGATCAGCACCGCCAGGACCACGACGCCCGGCAGGCCGTGTCCGGCCAGCAGCCAGCGTCCCGCCAGCACGATGACGGCCATGATGAGGGACGCCGCCAGGCCGGGCATGCTGGCATCGAGCAGCTCGCGCGCGGTGGCCCCTGTGGTTTCGTGGACGTAGCGCAGGTCCACGGGGAGGAGGACCAGGCCGGCCGCGAGCGACCCGATCGCCACGCCCAGGATGCCCCAGCGCAACCCCAGGGCGAATGCGGGCAGGTAGAGCAGCACCCCCAGGAAGCTCCGGCGCAGCTGCAGGTCGGCCCGCCCGCCCGCCTGGAGGCCGCTCGGCGCGATGGCCGTCATCATCCCCACGATGCTGGTGAGCGCCAGCACGGTGACCACCGGTGCAGCCGGCGCCCAGCGCCGCCCGAAGACCACCTGGATGGCCACCGGCGCGACGAGGGCCAGTCCGGTCATGACGGGCACCTGCACCATCGTCACGTAGCGGGTCGCCAGCAGGAAGCCGCGCTTGAACCGCTCTCCGTCGGTGTGGAGTCGGGAGAGCGCCGCGAAGAGCACACGGTGCGCGACCGCGCTGAAGTCGTTGAGAGGGATGGCGAACATGGTGTAGGCAAACGCGTACAGCCCCAGCGCGGCCGAGCCCAGGTAGCGGCCGATCAGGATGTTGTCCATGTTGCCGGTGAGGTAGCGAAAGAGGCGCGACAGCAGCAGCGGCCCGCCAAACGACCACAGGTCCAGGAACTTGGCCCACGAGAAGCGCAACCGCGGTGCCCAGCCCGTCGCCCGGTAGAGCAGGAGGGTGCTGGTGACGGTCCGGGCGATCTCCCGCCCGACCAGTGCCCACACGCCTAGGTGGTGCCACGCCAGCAACACACCGGCCAGCCCGGCCACGACCGAGGCGGCGATGGACCGCAGGCTGAGCGCCCGGAAGTCCATGCGGCGGGTGATCATCGCCACCTGCGTCGCGGATCCCGCGGCGATCACGAAGCGGAACGACAGGAAGAGGATGACGAGGCCCACGCGCGGCTCGCGCAGCAGGGCCCCCAGGAGCTCCCCCGAGAGGGCCACGAGGGCGGTGAGGAGCGCCCCGGACGCCAGGTTGGCCCAGAACGCCGTGGAGAGGTACTCGTCGTCCACCTCCCGACGCTGCACGATGGCCGCCCCCAGCCCCAGGTTGGCGAAGATCCGGAAGAAGGCGGTGGAGGTGGCGGCCATGGCCAGCAGCCCGTAGTCGTCCGGGAAGAGGAGGCGGGCCAGGACCACGGACGCCGCCAGGTCGACGACGCGGCTGCCCAGCTGGTCGATGGCCAGCCATCCCGCCCCCCGCACCGCCGCGATATCCACACGGCGCGGTCCCGCTGCAGGTGCAGGAACCCTCATGGCGCAGTCCTGGTCGCGGGCGGCCGGTGCTGGAGGCGGGCTGCCGCCGGGCGACGCGGCGTCGGGGGCAGGTAGGCCAGGAGCATGAAGAAGAACGGGAAGAGCTGCGCCCGTTGCCGGGCGATGATCCCGAAGTTGCCGATGGCCGTGAAGAAGAAGATGAAGAGCAGGGCGTAGACGACAACCATAAGCACGTAGCTGTGGCGGAAGACCGCCCCCAGCGCGGCCCGGACGCTCCGCAGGCGGTAGAGGGTCAGGAGCAGCAGCGCGAAGCCTTCCGCGGCCGCCAGGCGGGCGTTGGCGTTGTGCGCCTCCCAGGGGAAGGGCCGGAAGAGCACTGTGGGGATGGCCAGGGCGACCCCCACCGGCGAGCGGGGGTTCACCTGCTGGAACCCCGACTCGCCGAATCTGGCGGTGAACTCCTGCTGCCGCTCGATGAAGGCGAAGACCTCCTCCGTCCCCAGCTCCTCCAGCCCCACGTACCCGCGGGCCGTGCTCACGATCAACACCGAGACCGCCGCCACCACGCCGATCCCGGCCACCCGGAGGATCGGGGTGAGGAGCCCCGCCCGGATGGGCAGGATGAGGGATGAGGCCGCCAGCGCCACCGCGAAGACAGCCGCGAGGTGCGGGCGGATCGGCAGCATGCCCAACAGGCCCAGCGCCAGCCATCCGACCGCCGGGAGGCCGAGACCGTGGCGCAGGCGGGCGGCACCGTATGCCGCCATGCCGAGGAAGAGGACCATGAGGGCGTCTTTCCCCAGGCTGCTGGTCCAGAGCAGCATCGACGGGAAGAGGAAGATCAGCAGCATGTACAGCCGGTGGTGCCCGAGCGGGAACGCCATGCGGAACGCCAGGTAGAAGAAGAGCAGCCCCACCATGCCGAGCCAGGTCCAGAGGATGGAGATGCCGGAGAAGCTCACGCCGAAGGCGTAGTAGACCAGGCCGGCCAGGAGCCGGATGTAGGCCGTCCCGTACTCGCCCAGCTGCGGCCACTCTCCGCGGGCCAGCTCTTCGGCGATCCGCTGGCCGGCGTTGTTGTAGGCGAAGGCATCGGCCAGCAGGCCGCCCAGGAAGCGGTAGGTCATCGCCCCCAGCTTCAGCGCGAAGCTCAGCCACAGCACGACCAGGAGCGCCCGTCCCAGCGGGTCCCGGGACGCCACACGGGTGAAGAGGACGAGGGAGGTCGCCACCAGCACGGTGAGGATGGTGGCGGCGCGCGTGGCCTCCAGGTCCTTGGACCCCAGCAGCAGCCCTACCCCCAGCGCCGCGGCCGCGAAGAGCGGCAGTGCCAGGACCGTGCGCACCGTGGAGCGGGAGAAGACGACGGAGCTCATGAGCACCCTCCTCGGCCGGCTGTAGGCCTCAAAAGATCTCCAGGTCTCCCAGGGAGAGCTGCCAGGCGCCGGGTCGGTTGAGCCCGGCGGCCCGCGCCGTGGCGCTGAGCGGCCGCACCGTGAGGACGGGACCGACCCACGGCAGCGGCACGAACCCGGCGCGCAGCAGTGCACGGCAGCGCACGGAGCCCCAGGGTGCGTGCGCCACCAGGTAGTCTGGCGCGGCCGCCGCCACCACCCAGCGCACCAGCTTCCCCAGCGCGGAGACCCCGCGCGGCGAGGCCAGGACCTCGCTCAGCATCGCTTCCCGCAGGCCTCCCCGCGCGCCCATCCGCACCACGAGCACCGCAGGTCCCGGATCGGTCGTCCAGACGGCCTGGTAGGGAAGCGTCGGCGCCTCCGCGTAGCGCCAGCGCAGCCAGGCGACGGACCGGTCGGTGCGGATCCCCTCCCCCTCCAGGCGGTCTGCCTCGGCCAGCAGCCTCTCGACGTCGAAGGCCTGCAGCCACTCGCGCACCTGCGGCAGGTCGCCGGGCGCGTCCGGGGTGGCGCCGTTCCGGCCGACGACCTCGTGCCCGGGGGTGTAGGCATGCGGCCGGGCCGGGGTCCGGCGGGCGCGTACTGCGGCGAGCACGCGCAGGGGGCGGACGAGCCGGACGAGCAAGAGGGGACGCCCTACCCGCGTCCAGCCGAGCTTCAGGTACCCGGGGAGGCTAAGGCGGTTGGGAGTGTTGAAGATCAGGTCCACCCCCGCCGCTTCCGCCTGCGCCACGGCGGCGCGCGTCAGGGTGGAGAAGACGCCCCGACGGCGCGCCCGCGGGTGGGTGGCCGTGTCCACGGCGCGCACGGCGCCGAGCGGGCCGTGGGCCGACCGGAAGCGCCACCGCATGAAGGCCCGCACCCCGACGACTTCGTCCTGTGTGGCGAGCATGAGGATGGACCGGCCGAAGACGTTGGCCTCGTGCTTCCAGTGCCAGAAGGCCTCCGTGCGCTCGAATGCCCGGCCGCCCTCGCCCAGGACCTGCCGGAGCAGCGCCAGGACCGCCGCCTCATCCCCGGGCTGGTAGGCACGCAGGGCGAACCCGGTACTCATCCCACTGCGGCCGCGCCGACCGGCGCCATCCGCCCCGCCCAGGCGGCGGAGAATTCCGCCAGCGTGGCCGGCCAGCAAGACCGGGATGCTGCGGCGAAGAGGCGCTCCAGGTCGCGGTAGAGGTCTTCCAGGGCCTTGCGGGTGCGCGACACCCGGCTCTGGCCGACCGCCAGTTCCGAGGAGTGCAGGACCATCGTCAGGTGCGCCACGCCGCGGTCGATGCCCCGCTGGACGATCTCGAGCAGCCGCCCCCCGTTCCGTCCGTTGGGGCGCAGCCACCAGACCGCAGGCAGGTACCGGTCCAGCAGGCGGCGGCCCGTACGGCTGCGGGCGAAAAGCCGCTCCAGGGCCGCCGGGCGCGGGCGTGAGCGCGGGAGCACGGTCACCGGGACTTCGAGGAGCGGCGAGGCCCCGGGCCGGCGGATGTCCTCGAGGTCGACGAAGTACGGCGTCGAGAGGAAGCCCCGGTAATCTGGCCCGCCCCCGTGAGCCCCCCGGTGGTCCTGCCAGGAGACGTGGGGCGTGACCGTGGCGTCGACCCGGTAGCCGAACTCCACCAGGAGACGGGCATAGCGGGCGTCCAGAGCCCAGCGGCCGGCGCGGTGGCTCACGGGGCGGCGGCCGAATGTCTCTTCGAGCAGCCGGGTCAGCGTGCCGATCTTCAGCCGCATGACCTCGGTGTCGTGCTCGATCAAGTACGGCTGCGCGGTCAGGTCGTCGTCCGTCAGCGGGACGATCGGCGGAGTGGTCCAGGCGTGGAGGTGCATGCCGATCTCCCCTGCCCCGCGGCGCAGCAGGTCGAGCCCGAAGTCGCGGAAGACCGGGTCCACAGCCACCTCGTAGGTCGCCAGGTAGGTCGGGCGGATCCCGTAGCGCTCACAGAGCGCCTGGAAGCGCGGCAGCGCCGCCGTGTTGCGCGTCGTGAGGTGCCGCGGCCGGGCCCAGAGGTCGTCGGCCTCGGTGTCGATCGTGACCAGGAAGGCCGGCCGCGGCATTACGCGACCACCTCCCGGTAGAGCTGCTCGATGGCCGTCACCATGGGCCCCATACCGTACCGCTGTCGGGCCGCCGCCTGTGCGGCCTCGCCCAGTTGCCGACGACGCTCGGGGGTCTGCAGCAGTCCCAGCACTTCCCAGGCCAGGCGCTCCGGGTCGTTGGGCTCCACCAGAATCCCGGTGCGGTCCGGGAGGACGACCTCGGGAATCCCGCCGACGCGCGTAGCCACGACCGCCCGCCCCAGGGCCATCGCCTCTAGCAGGCTGACGGGGAGCCCCTCGTCGAGCGATGGCAGGACGTAGACGTCCGACGCCGCGATAATCGAGGTCGCATCGGCGCGGAAGCCCGTGAAGATCACCTGGCCATCCAGCCCGAGGCGCCGGGCCTCCCGCGGCAGGTGCTCAGCCAATGGGCCCACCCCCACGATGAGGAAACGCGCCCGGGGCTCGGCCGCCAGCACCCGCCGCGCCGCCGTCAGCAGCACGGCGTGGCCCTTGACCGGACGGAGATTGCCGACCGTTACGACGAGCGGTGCGTCCGCCGGGATCCCGAATTCCCTGCGTACCGCCTCACGGCTTTCCGGGGTGGTCGTCATCCCGTCGGCGTCGACCGCGTTCACGATCGTCACCAGGCGCGGACGGTCCCCCTTGATGTAGGGACGCACGCCCGCGGCCACCGCCTCGGAGACCGCGATCACGGCGTCAGCCCACCGGTAGGTGAGGACGTTGGCCCACCGGGTGGGCCAGCGATAGTGGGACGGCAGGCCGTGCTCGGTGTAGATCACCCGCGGGACATCTCCCAGGCGCCGGCCCAGCCGTGCCAGCAGCCCGGCCACAGGGAGGTGAGCGTGGACCAGGGCGAACCGCTCACGCCGAACGAGGGCACGGAACCGACGGATCACGCGCAGGTCCAGCGGAGCGCGGTACTCCAGGCAGTGCACCGGGATGCCGGCGGCCCGGAACGGCGGGACGAGGGCATCCTTCCAGGGCAGCAGATAGGCCACCTGGTACTCGAAGGTTTCCCGGTCCAGGTAGGGGATGGCCCGCTCGAGGAGCCGCTCCGCACCTCCCACGCCCAGCCCTTTGATCACCAGCAGCACCCGCAGGCGGTGCGGTGTCACGCCCATCGCCCCGCTCCATCGCCTGTAGATGGGCGCCCGACCCCATGGGGCATCAGGCCCTGGTAGAGCGCCGCATAGGTGCTGGCCACCGCGTCGATCGTAAACCGCCGGCAGCGGGCGACCGCGGCCCGCCCCATGGCCTGACGGCGGGCGTCATCGCGCAGGAGGGCCATGACGGCGGCCGCCAGCCCGGAGAGGTCTCCCGGCGGGACCAGGGTGCCGGTGACGCCGTTCTCGACCACCTCCCCCACCCCGCCCACGCGGTAGGCGACGGCGGGGACGCCGAGGAGGCCGGCCTCGATGAGCAGCGCGGGCATGCCCTCTGTCCGGCTGGGCAGCAGGCAGAGGTCGGCTGCGCGCAGGAACGGCGCCACGCGCGGGTGGGGTGGCAGGAGCGCGACAGCCTGCCGCAGACCGTCGTGGCCCAGCGCCTCTGCCAGGACACCGCGCTCGGGGCCGTCCCCGACGAGGATCGCACGCACCGGGAGGCCGCTGGCACGGCACCGCCGAACCACTTCGAGGACAGCGGGGACCTGTTTTTCGGGCGAAAAGCTCCCTGCGTAGACCAGGACGCGCTCCTCCTCCCCGATGCCCAGGCGGGAGCGGACGGCAGCCCGCTCTAGCGGGTGGCCGGCCAGGCGGGCGGGGTCCACCGCGTTCGGAATCACCACGACCCGCTGCGGCGAAACCCCCGAGGCCGTCAGGTCGTCCCGCACCGCCCCGGAGACCGCGACGATCCGGTGGGGCCGCTGCAGCAACGGACGGTAGAGGCGGCCGCGCCACCCCCGGCGCCAGAACGAGCCTATCCCGATGGCCCGGTAGACGAGCGTCCAGGGCTCGCGGCCCGTCAGCCGGGCCGCAGCCAGGTATTTCAGGGTCGCCGCACCGTTGGCCTGGACCACGCCGAACCGCCCGCGCACGATGTGCCTGCGCACTCCGACCAGCACCCGAGGGTCGAAGCCGGCCGCCCGGCCTCCCGCCGCCACCGTCACGAGCGGCACCTCTGCCGCGGCAGCCGCCTCGGCGAAACTCGCCTCGACCCGGAAGAGACTCAGCAGCACCACCGACCAGCCCGCCCGGCGCAGCGCGGCCGACAGGTCCAGGGCGAAGACCTCAGCCCCGCGCAGCGTCCCCTCCTGGATGACCTGCAGGACGGCCGGCCCGGCCCCGAGCGGCGCCGGGGCCTGGCGGGGGTCAGAGGGTGATGATCTTGTCGCGCTCCCGGCGGACGTGGGCAGTGGCATTCCGGGCGTCAAAGACCCTGCGGGCGTGGCGGACGACCCGAGCGTAGTCGACGGTGGAGTGGTCCGTGAGGATGGCCACGCAGTCCACCGCCCGCAGGAGCTGCGGGGTGAGTGGCCGCCGCCGCAGCGTCCTCCCGTTCAGCGGCAGGACGGCCACATAGGGGTCGTAGTAGTCCACCTGCACGCCCGCTTTCGTGAGCAGCTCGATGACCTTCAGCGCCGGGGAGTCCCGGTAGTCGTCGACGTCCCGCTTGAACGTCACCCCCAGCACCAGCACCCGGCGCCGGCGACCTGGGCGTGCACCATTGAGGGCGAGGATGAGTTTGTTGGCGACGTAATAGGGCATGTCGTCGTTGATGCGGGCCGCCAGCTCGATGAAGTCCATGTGGAAGTCGTACTCCCGGGCCTTCCAGGCCAGGTAGTACGGGTCGACCGGAATGCAGTGCCCCCCCACGCCCGGCCCGGGGCGGAAGGCCAGGAAGCCGTAGGGCTTGGTGGCCGCGGCGTCGACGATCTCCCAGATGTTCAGCCCCATCCGGTCGCAGAGCACGGCCAGCTGGTTCACCAGCGCGATGTTCACATTGCGGAAGACGTTCTCCAGCAGCTTGGCCATCTCGGCCGCCGCCGGCGAGGACATCGAGACGACGCGGTCCGTCACCTGGCTGAGCACCAGCCTGGCCCGCCGGGTGCTCTCGGGGTCGCACCCGCCCACGAGCACGGGCGTGTTGCGGATCCCGTAGTCGCGACGTCCCGGGTCCACTCGTTCGGGGGCGAAGGCCAGGAAGAGGTCGCGACCCACCCGCCACCCCCGCTGCTCCAGTGCCGGCCGCACCAGCTCCTCGGTCGTCCCGGGGTAGCTCGTACTGCGGAGGATGACGAGCTGGTCGGGACGAGCATGCGCAGCGATTCCCTCGGCCGCCTGGCGGATGAAGGTCGTGTCCGGCTCCTTGTTGCGCGTGCAGGGCGTGGGCACGCAGATGAAGATCACGTCCGCCCCGGCCAGGGCTTCAGCGGTGCCGGTGGCTCGCAGGCGACCGTGGGCCACGACCTGAGCCATGGTGGCGTCGGAGACTTCACCGATGGGCGAGCGCCCGGCATTCACCGTGGCCACCTTGTCGGGGTCGATGTCGACGCCTACCACGGGGAAGCCGGCCTCGGCATACGCCACGGCCAGCGGCAGGCCGACATACCCGAGTCCGACCACCGCCACCGTGGCCTGGCGGGCCCGTACCCGCTCGTCGAAGGAGCGGATCGGTCGGTGGGTCGCGCGGGTCAGCGTGGCCATGGCGATGGTGTCAGGGGCATGGCTCCGCCGTTGGGTGGTCGGACTCTCCACCCGACGTGGCGAGGAGGTTGTGGTCTACGCGGTGCCGACCACACTCCCGAGGCGGGAGCGGTCAGGAGACCTCCTCGAGATCCAGGATGTCCACCTCCACCGGCGTCGGCCGGCCCAGGAGGCTCAGCAGCACCCGGACGCGTTCCTGCCTGGTGGTGGGGCGTTCCAGGATGCCCACCAGGCCGGCAAACGGTCCGCGCAGCACGCGCACAGTGGACCCGGCCGGGTACCGCGGCTGCCAGGGGATCACGCCGCCGTCCACCGACCGATCCATCAGGAAATGGATGGCTTCGTCGGGGACAGGCACCGGCACCTCACCGGTGGTGACGATGGCCCGGACCCCCGGCGTCCACTTCACGGCGTACCAGGGTCCCGGATCCAGCGACATCCACACGAACAGGTACGACGGGAAGAGCGTCTCGATGACCGTGACGCGTCGCTGGCGCCGCCACTTGGGCACGGCGAGCTTGGGCAGGAAGACCCGAATGTGGTGACGCTCGCGCAGCCAGCGCGAGACGCGCTCCTCGGCCCGGGGCTTGGTCTGAACGGCATACCAGGCGCAGCTCACGGTCGCGACGCTGGCCTCCAGTCCCGTCTCAGCCCATGACCGCCGCCACCTGAGCCGGTGGCACGCGGTTCAGCACCGCCCCGAGCACCTTGGCTTCAACCCGCTCCAGCCGCCGGCGCATCTCCTGCTGAGTCCGTCCCGAGGCGTCATGCACCGGGACCACCAGGAGAATGCCATCCACCGCCCTCACCAGGTTGAGGGTGTCCGGGTACTTCAACAGTGCCGCGGTATCGAAGACCACGAAGTCGTATCCCTGTCGCAGCTGCTGCACCAGGGTCTCGATCCGCCGGGGGTCGAGCAGTGCGTGCGGAGAGCCCTTGGGCTTGCCGGCCGTCAGCACGGACAGGTTGGCGGTTCCGGTCGGCCGGACGGCCTCCTTCACCGGCTTCGCCCCGGTCAGCACGTCAACCAGGCCCGGACCGTCCTTCAGCTTGAAGACTTTCTCAAAGGCTGGCGTGCGCAGGTTGGCCTCCACCAGGAGTGTGGCACGGCCGATCTGCGCCAGGGTGAGCCCGATGTTCACCGCCGTGGTGGTGGCCCCGTCTCCCTCACGTGCCGCCGTGACGGCCAGGCAGTGAACCGGGGTGCCGTTGTGCCCCAGGATCAGGTTGACCACCAGCAAGCCGTAGGCTTCGACGAACGAGGACCCCTGCTTCATCCCCGTAACGGTGTAGAACCCGTTCCTGCTCATCCGTGCCTCCTCACCGGCCGGTCTCGACGGTCGTGCGGACCGGCTGGACGTCAAACCACCCCGCGGCCTGGGCCACCCGATCGGCCGCCGGACGGACCAGCGGCAGCCGGGCGAGCGCTCCGGCCGGGTGGCCGGGGCCGAGGCGGGCATCGGCATAGGCGCTCAGGCCCAGCCCGCCGCCGAGCAGACCGACGACCAGCAGGACGGCCAGGCCCCAGACTGCCGGACTGAGCCGCGGGGG
This sequence comes from Armatimonadota bacterium, assembly GCA_031081585.1. Lineage (NCBI taxonomy): Bacteria > Bacillati > Armatimonadota > Armatimonadota bacterium. The sequence goes on along the minus strand of JAVHLY010000004.1, from coordinate 30,101 downwards.
CGCCGCGTGGGGAATCTCGGCGAGCACCGGCACTCCCAGCGCCCGCTCGGCGTCGTCGCGGGTGCGGATCTTGTCGTCGCCCGTCTCCAGGGTGAGGGCGGCGAGCAACCCGAGCAGGACGCCCGCCAGCGCGCCAGCGGCGGCCGTTCGGGGCAGTGAGGTCGGCTGCGGCCGCCGCGGCGCCACCGCCGGGTCGACCACCTGCAGGCCCGTGGGGAAGTACGCCGCCACGTTCTCGCGCAGCACCGCCTCCTGGAGGCGCTCCGAGAGGAGCCGGTAGTTGTTCTGCAGGATCTCGTGCTCGCGCATGAGCGCCCCCAGCCGGGCCTGGATGCCGGGGAGAGCCTGCACCGCTGCCCGGCGCCGCTGGACGTCCGCCTCGAGGGCCTGGGCGCGCGCCACCGCCCCCGCCCGCTCCACCTGCAGGTTGACCAGATCACCAACCAGCCGCTCGTGGATGGGGTTGGGAGCGAGGACCTGGCGACCGACCAGCGTCTCCGTCTCCGTAGCCAGCCGACGACGCATCTCATCGATCTGGGCCGCCAGCTGCTGCATTCGCGGGTGAGCGTCGGTGTACTGCTGCGACAGCTCGATGCGCTGCATCTCCAACTCGACCAGCCGCGACTGGATCTGACGGAAGACCGGGTTGTCCAGCCGCGCCGTCTCCGAGACTCGGGTCGAGCTCTCCCGACCCAGACGGCGGCTCGCCGCGGCCAGGCGGGCATCCAGCTCCCGAATCGTCCGCCGCGTGTTGTCGAGCTCACCCAGCGCCTCGTAGTAGCGTCCCACAATCGCCCCTGGGGCGCCCTCGATCGTCGCCAGGCCCTGCAGCCGCAACAGGCGCCGCTCCACCGCCTGGAGGCGCTCCAGCACCTCACCCCGCTGGGTCTCGATGAACCGTCGGGCCTCCCGGGCATCATGGGAGTTGGCCTGGCGGAAGTACCCGATCAGTTCACGGGCGGCCGCGTTGGCCAACCCGGCGGCCGCTGCCGGCGTACTGGCCCGTGCCTGAATGCGAATCAGGTTGGTATCCCGCGGGTTCGTCACGGTGAGGCTGCGCTGCACCTCGGCGATGTCCGCCCGACCAGCCCGGCGTCCCACGCGCTCGGCCAGGACGCGGGTACGGAGGAGCTCCCGAACGTCCGCCTCCACCGCGTCGATGCGGGTCGCCCGGAACGCGCCCGCCGCCGCTCCCGCTTCCGCGCCGGGCACCTCCGGCGGCATCAGGGGTGGCGCCGTCACGAGGAGGACCGTGCTGGCCTGATAAACTGGAGGCACCGCCCCCATCCGGTAGTAGACGCCCACGACGGCGACGGCCGCCAGCAACACGGGGATCCACCACCGGCGCTTGATCGCCTTCAGGTACTGTCCCGTTGCGCTCTGCTCACCCATGTCGCCTCTCCCCCACGGCGGATGCGATGCCCTGCTCACCCCGCCCTCAGGGGCCGGGGATCCCGAAGACCGCCTGGATGAGCCGGAGGCCGGTCAGCCAGGAGAGTACGTCGAGCCAGTTCACCCGCGTGTCCGGCGGGATGTAGACGATGTCCCCGTGCTGCAGGAGCGGGTTCTGGGTGGCATCACCCTGGCGCAGGACGCGCTCGAAGTTCACCGTCGTCACGGCCATCTTCCCGTCGGCACCTTGCCGGATGATCCCGATCTGCCGAATGCCGGCCCGGTCGGCCGGCCCGCCGGCCAGCGAGATGGCGTCCACCAGGCGGGCGCCGTCGTCGACGTCATAGGCACCCGGGGAGCGCACCGCGCCCAGGACCAGCACCCGGTTCTGCTGGCTGGGGACGAGGATGATGTCGCCGGGCTCGACCGCCATGTTCGCGCTCTGGTCGCCGCGCAGGACCAGGCGCTCCAGGTCGAGCGGCACGGGGTCGGCCTTCCCTCGCCGGATGAGGACGGCGCGGCGCAGGTTGGCACGGGGGGCCAGCCCCCCGGCGCTGGCGATGGCCTCCATGACCGTCCAGCCGGGCTGGATCTCGTAGGATCCCGGACGGGCCACCCCCGGACCCAGGAGGTAGACGAAGGCGCGATCCTGTCGGATCTGCGTCACCGTAACGGTGACGACCGGGTTCCGGAGGTACTTGCGCAGGAGCGCGGCCAGAGAGTCGGCCACTTCCGCGGCGGTCATCCCCGCCACGGGGACGTCGCCCAGCAGCGGGTAACTGATCTTCCCGTCCGGCCGGATGGTCACCGTGCGGGTGAGGTCCGCCTCGCCCATCACCAGGATCTCGATCACATCACCGGGGCGGAGGCGGTAGTCCGACGGCACGGCCGGTTGCTGGCCCAGCACCGGCAGGGCCTGCGCCAGCGGGAGGGCGATGACGACAGCCATCACGGCCACCTTCCACAGCGGTCCCTTCACGATCCCGTCACCTCCGGCTGCCGTTCTCCATCGCCGTGCCCTCCGGTGGTCTCACCGACCTCCGGGAGGTCCACCCATCGAGACCGGGGCGCGCGTTCCAGCCCCATTGGTCGAGAGCGCCCGCAAGATGTAGAAGAGGTCGCGCTGCCCGTCCTGGGAGCGCGCGAAGTACAGCCCGACGAGGAGGTAGTGCGCCCCTGCGTACCTGATCAGCCGGCGGCCCTGCTCGATCCCGGCAATGGAGCACTGCTCGGCGCGCGCATTGAGGTACACGGGCTCAGGCATACCATCCCTCGGATCAGCGCCTGGCGCGCGTGGAGTCGATCCGCCCGGTTGGTCCCCTGGATCGACCGCAGTCTAGGCCGAGGGCGTGGACGGTGTCGATATCTCAAGAGACCGAAATTGACCGACTGGACGATAGATTCGCCTGAAATCTCCTGGAGGGTGCCGGGGCTCCGAGGAGGCGGTGGACCGAGACGCGCCGGGGGCCGGACGAGCCACCCGGGGCGGGGTTTCGGGGTGACCGCCCTCCCGAGAGAGCGGTCCAGGCTCCCTTGCGGCGGGGCTAGCGGATCAGGCCTTTGCGGAGGACGTAGGCGACGGCCTGGGTGCGGTTGCGGACCCCCAGCTTGTGCAGGATGTGGCGAATGTGGGTCTTCACCGTCCCTTCGGCCACCACCAGCTTGGCGGCAATCTCCCGGTCAGTGCTGCCCTTGGCCAGCTCGATGAGGATGTCCAGTTCCCGGGCGGTGAGCCCCTCTGACTCCCAGCGCATCCGGGAGCGCTGGTCCTTGGCCAGGTGGGCCAGCCGCTGCATCAGCTTGCGGGTGATCTCGGGGTGGAAGAAGGCCCGACCGTTGCACACCGACCGGAGCGCGGCCAGCAGGTTCGTCAGCGGGATGTCTTTGAGGATGTACCCCGTGGCACCGGCTTCGATGGCCTCCAGGGCCTTGGTTTCGTCGAGCCGGTCGGTCATGACGATGATCTCCACACCCGGCAGCCGCTCCTTGAGCGTGCGGGTGACCTCGAGAGGGTTACCGGGCATGTCCTGGTCCATCAGGACGACGTCCGGCGAGGTGGCGAGCGCCAGCTCCAGCGCCTCGGAAGCGTCACCACCCTCGCCGACGATCTCCACGCCCTCGGCGCTGCTGAGCAGCGCACGGATCCCCTGGCGCACCAGGGTGAGGTCGTCCACGATGAGGACACGCACGGGAGAGAGATCCACGTCCGACTCGCTCCTGCTCTTCCCGATTGGGGAGGGGATGTTGCCGCCGCCGGACCGCCGTCACCACGGCCATCCAGGACGGGCCCGCGTCCCAGCACTGCTTTCTCTGTTAGGCGCCTCCGGCACGCCTCCCTGCGCTGGCACGCCGCCTATCCTGTGCCCAAATCGAGCGAGGACTAGGCCCGTTCCTCTGCCGAGCGACGGAGGGATTCTTACTTCGATAGACGGAGGGGAGATTCCTTGATCGACAGAGGGCCGGAGCTCATCCCCGCCTACGCCGATGGCGAGAGCACCGACCTACGCCGATTGGCGGGAGCGACGGGATTTGAACCCGCGATCTCCTCCGTGACAGGGAGGTGTGTTCGTCCAGGCTACACCACGCCCCCGAGCAGCAGGGCTCAGGCTCGGCTGACGCCCTCGGAGCCACTCCCGCCGAGGGCATTATAGGGGCGCCATCGAGCGGGGGTCAAACCGGCATTGCGCCACCCCGAACTTTACTCAAAGTTGCCCACAGACCGTCCGTTGCGCCGACGGCCCTTCGATCCTCCTGGAAGCCTCTTCACCGGGCCACAACACCGGGCCACAACGACGTCAGAGGCCCTGTTCAGTGGACGCCCTGCGGCCCCGCGTCCCCCAGCCCCGCCAGCTCTTCCACGAGCCGGGCGACGGCAGAGTGGTCCAAATCGCCCATGCCGCGGGTCCGGAGCGCGCCGAAGATCTCGTGGACGAGCGCGGTGGCCCACAGCGGCGTCCCTGTGGCCTTCCCCGTCTCCAGGGCGATCCCCAGGTCCTTGTGGTGGAGCCGGGCTCGGAAGCCGGGCTGGAAGTTGCGCTCCAGGATGCGCTGCCCGTGCAGGTCGAGGATGCGGCTCTGGGCGAAGCCCCCCAGCAGCGCCTCGCGCACCCTGCCCGGGTCCACCCCCGCCTTGCGGGCCAGGGTCAGCGCCTCGCTGACCGCCTGGATGGTCACGGCCACGACGATCTGGTTGCAGGCCTTGGCCACCTGGCCGGCCCCCACCTCCCCGATGCGCACAATATTCTTGCCCATGGCCTGGAAGACCGGCAGGACCTCCCTGAAGGCCTCCTCGGGACCTCCGACCATAATGGAAAGCGTCCCCTCGATCGCCCCCTTCTCACCGCCGCTCACGGGGGCGTCCAGCATGACAGCCCCCTGGGCCCGCACCGCTTCGGCCAGCTCCCGGGTGGCCACAGGCGAGATGGTACTCATATCGACGTAGATGGCCCCGCGGCGCAACCCCTCCAGCACCCCGTCGGGCCCCAGGACCACGGCCCGGACGTCAGGGGTGTCCGGCAGCATGGTGATCACGACCTCGGCCGCCTCGGCCACCCCGCAGGCCGACCGGCCGTCCAGCGCTCCCTGGGTCACCAGCTCCTCGACCGGTCCCCGGCTGCGGTTGTGCACCACGAGCCGGAAGCCCGCCCGGAGGAGGTTGCGGGCCATGGGCCTCCCCATGATCCCCAACCCGATGAACCCGACGGTCTGTGGCATTTGTGCCTCCTCCTTGGCCCGGGAAGTGCCTTAGCCCGGGAAGCGCCGGGATGGCCCGGCCGCTGACTCCGGAGCACAGCGAGCCCGGACTACAGGGTTCGCGGTCGAGAGGTTCGCGGCCGCGGCCTCAGCGCCCCGCCGGCTGGGTCAGGCTGTACCCCATGGCCTCGATCCACCCCAGCGAGTCCGCCGTCGTCCCCAGGGGAGCATATTCGAGCCCCACGTAGCCCTCATACCCCATGGCGTCGAGCTGCCTCAGGATGTACTCGAAGCGCAGCTCCCCCGTCCCGGGCTGGTGGCGCTCCGGGGGGTCGGCGATCTGGATGTGCCCGATGCGTGGCAGCAGCGCCCGCAGGGTGGGCACGATGTTCCCCTCCATGCGCTGGAGGTGGTAGATGTCCACCTGGAGGGCGGTGTTGGGAGCGCCCACATCGTCCAGGAGGCGCAGGACCTCTCCCGTGCGCGACAGGAGGAACCCGGGGACGTCGTACGTGTTGACCGCCTCCACCAGAAGGGTGCGTCCCTCCCGGCCCAGCTCCTCCGCCGCCCACCGCAGGTTCTCCACCAGAGTCGCCCATTGCTGCGCCAGAGTGTAACGCTCGTCCCGCAACCCCACGAGGCAGTTCAGGCGAGGGCAGTCCAGGCGCCGCGCCGCCTCCAGGGCCTGGACCACGCCCCGGCGGAACTCCTCCCGGCGGTCGGGGAGGGCGGCAATCCCGCGCTCCCCACGGCTCCAGTCGCCCGCCGGCAGGTTGAAGAGGACCTGCCGGAGCTGGAGCCGCGACAGCTCGGCGGCGATGGCCTCCAGGTTGTGCTCGTAGGGGAACATGTACTCCACCGCCGCAAAGCCGGCCGTGTAGGCCGCCTGGAACCGCTCCATGAACGGCACCTCGGTGAAGAGGAAGCTCAGGCTCGCGGAGAAGCGGGGCATCATCCCACCTCCAGGAGTCGCCGGGCTTCGGTGAAGCCGACCCCCTCGTGGACCAGGGCGGCGACGGCCCGGGCCATCGTTCGCGGGGTGCCCGCCGAGGGAAACAGCACGTTGCGGCCCATCAGCACCCCGCGCACCGTTGGCCCGGCGGCCAGGGCCTCGGCCGTCTCCCGCAGGACCGCTTCCGCCGGCGCCACATCCCCTCCCAGCAACAGGATGGGGCAGGTGGTGGCCCGGGCCACCCGGTCGTAGCCTGGGCAGGCGGGCAGCTTCAGCCAGACATGGCGCGAGGAGCTCCCCAGCCCGGTCGCCACCCCGACCACTGCGGCAAGGGCTTCCGCCTCGACCGTCACCGCGAGCCGTCCCTCCACCTTCCGCACCGGGAGAACTTCGACGAAGGCGGCCAGGCCCAGGTCGGCCAGGGCGTCCACGGCCCGGGCGGCGGCCTCGAGCGTGGCCACGGTGCCGGGGTCGTCGGGGTCGACGCGCACGAGCAGTTTGCCCCCGTCCAGCCCCATCGCCGCGATGCCCCGGGCCGTGTACCCGGTGAAGCGGTCGTCCAGCTCGAAGCGGCTGCCGGCCAGGCCACCGCGGTTCATCGAGCCCACGAGCACGCGCTCCCGCAGCAGCGGCGCTTCCCCCCGCTCCATGCGCACCTCGTCGAGCAACAGGAGGTCATCGAGGAGGTCCGCGGTGCCCATCACGCCGTCCACCCCCGGCTCTTCCAGCACGGCGGCGATGCGGGCGAGCAGGCCCCACCGGTCGGCCAGGGCCAGGGGGTCGCCGCCGGCGGCGGTGACCATGCGGGCGGGGTGGTCGGCCGCCAGCAGGACCAGCCGGCCGTTCGGCCCGGCCAGGCGGCTCCGACGCTGGCGGGTGCGGGCGGCGTCCAGGACCCGCTGGGGTTGGTGGACGCGCAGGTCCACCAGGCGGGCGACGACGTCGGGTGGGAGGCTCAGGGCGTGCTGGGCCATGGGGTCAGGTGTCACGCCCGCACGTCACGCATCCGCTGGTAGAGGGCACGGTGCTCGGCGTAGACGCGGTCGTACTGCGCCGCCAGCGCCGGATCCGGGTCGATCCGCCCCACCGGCGGGTTGAGGGTGGTAGCTTCCTCCAGCGGGCGCAGCCCCAACCCCGCCGCGGCCAGGACCATGGCCCCCAGCGAGGCCGCCTCCGTCACCCGGGGCAGGAGCACCGGGAGGCGCCAGGTGTGCGCCTTGATCGCCGCCCAGACCCGGCTGCGGGCGCCACCCCCCGCCAGCACGACCTCCTCCACCCGCTGGCCGCTCGCGCGCAGCACCTCGAGGCAGCCGCGCACCTCGCAGGCCACCGCCTCCAGCACGCTGCGCACCAGGTCGGGGCGGTCGTGCGCCAGCGTGAAGCCCGACCACACCGCGCGCGCCGCAGGATCCCACCAGGGGGCCCGCGCCCCGTGGAAGTGGGGGAGCAGTCGCAACCCGCGGGCGCCGGCAGGACTGTGCGCTACCACCTCGTCCAGGTCCGCGTCGGTCAGCCCCGTGAGCGCCCGCACCCACGCCAGGACCGCCCCGGAGGCGCTGAGCCCCTGCTCCAGCAGAACCTGCCCCGGCACGACGTGCAGGGAGACGAGGATTCCGTCGGGGACCTCAGGCAGGCCCTCGGCAGGCAGGGAGAGGTTGGTGGTGGTGCCGGTGGACTCCATCGCCCGGCCCGGGCGGGCCCCGGTACCCAGCGCCTCGCAGGCCCGGTCTCCGCCGCCGACGAGGACCGGTGTCCTCTCGGTCAGGCCCAGCGCGCGCGCCGCCTCGGCGGTCAGCCGCCCGGGTGCCCACAGGGAGGGCAGCACGGGAGGGAGCTGGTCTGGTGAGGCTCCCGCCGCGGCCACCAGGTCGGGGGCCCAGGCGCGGGTACGCAGGTCGAAGAGCATCGTGCGCGAGGCCAGCGAGGGGTCGGTCAGGACCACGCCGGTCAGCCGGTAATAGAGGAAGTCCCGCGGCTGGAGGAGCCAGCGGGCGCGGCGGAGCGTCTCGGGCTTGTGGCGGGCCAGCCAGCGCACCTTGGCGGCGGTGAAGGTGGCCTCCGGCCGCATCCCGGTGCGCCGGTGGAGGTCGGGGAACTCGCGCCCGAGCGCTTCCGCCTCGGGCTGGGCGCGCCGGTCCATCCAGGTGATGCACGCTGCCACCGGCTCGCCCCGGTCGTCGACCGGCACCACGCCCTCGCGCTGGGAGGTGAGCCCGACCCCTGCCAGGGCACGGATAGAGGCTTCGGCGTCTCGCACCACCTGGCGGGTGGCGGTCACCGTCGCCTGCCACCACGCCTGCGCGTCCTGCTCCGCCCACCCAGGGCGGGGCCGGCGCGTGGGAAAGGTGGACTGCGCCGCCGCCAGCACGTCGCCATCGAGGTCGAAGAGGGCGGCCTTGAGCGCGGTCGTCCCCAGGTCGAGGGTCAGGATCGTGGGCGATGGGGCCATGATCGGTTAGGAGCGGGCGTCGCCCGGACCCATCCCCGGCAGGAGGAAGAGCCCCGCCTCCCGGAAGCGCAGCGCCACCTCCGCGCCGGGCGGGAAGGCCTCCCGCGCGCCCAGTGGCTCCACCACCGTGACCTCTCCCACCGGCGTTTCCACCAGGTACTCCGTGGTCATCCCCATGAAGAAGGCCGTGCGCACGCGCCCCGGCAGCCCCTCTCCGTCGCGCGCCAGGTGCACCGCCTCGGGACGGGCCATCAGCGTCACCGCCCCTGGGCCCATCCCCGGCTGGGCGAAGGGGAAGGTGTAGCCGCCCACGGTGACGCGCCCGCCGTCGTAGCGGGCAGGGAGGAGGTTGGCCTCGCCGATGAAGTCGGCGACGAAGCGCGTGGCCGGGCGGCGGTAGAGGTCCTCGGGGGTCCCCACCTGCTCCACGCGCCCCTGGTGCATCACCACCACCACGTCGGAGAGCGCCAACGCCTCCGCCTGGTCGTGGGTGACGTAGATGCTGGTGATGCCGAGCCGCTGCTGCAGCTCGCGGATCTCGGCGCGCACGCGGCGGCGCAGCTTGGCGTCCAGGTTGCTGAGCGGCTCGTCGAAGAGGAGCACGCGCGGCTCCATGACCAGCGCCCGGGCCAGGGCCACGCGCTGCTGCTGGCCGCCGGAGAGCTGGGCGGGGTAGCGCCCTTCCACCTCGGGCAGGCCGACCAGCGCCAGGGCCTCGGCCACCCGCCGGCGCACCTCCGCCTCCCGCACCCGGCTGATGCGCAGGCCGTAGGCGACGTTCTCGAAGACGGTCAGGTGCGGGAAGAGGGCGTAGGACTGGAAGACCATCGTCACCTTGCGCAGCGCCGCCGGCAGCCGGGTGACGTCCTCCTCGCCCATGAAGATGCGCCCGGCGGTGGGGGCCTCCAGGCCCGCCACCAGCCGCAGGGTGGTGGTCTTGCCGCACCCCGACGGGCCGAGGAAGGTGACGAGCCGTCCCGCCGGCACCTCCAGGGTGAGGCGGTCCACCGCCACCACCGGGCCGAAGCGCTTCGTCACCTCGACAAGGCGCACCGGCACGCCGCCCCCTCGAACCGCCGGGGCCGCCTCCGGGCCGGGCGTCGTCCTCACGCGCCCACCTCCCGGACCAGGCGCGGGTCGAGGCGGTTCGTCACCAGGTAGAGGGCCAGCACCACCGCGGCCAGCAGCACGATCACCACCGAGGCCAGCGCCGCCCCGCGCCCCAGCGTCCCGTACTGGACGTAGGAGAGGATCTGCGTCGTGGCCAGGTTGTGCTGCGGCGAGATGAGGAAGATCACCTGGCTCACCGCCGTGACGGCGCGCACGAAGGCGAAGACCAGCCCCGAGAGCAGCGCCGGCCGCACGAGCGGCATGACGATGCGCCGCAGCGTGGAGGCGGTCCCCGCGCCCAGCAGCGTGGAGGCCTCCTCGATGGCGCGGTCGAGCTGGTGCAGGGCGGCGACCCCGGCGCGGATCCCCACCGGCATATTGCGGAAGACGAACGCCAGGACGAGGATGACCTCCGTGCCGGTGAGGAGCAGCACCCCCTGGTTGAAGGCCAGGATGTAGCCGATCCCCATCACCGTGCCGGGGACGGCGAAGGAGAGCATGGCGCTGAACTCCAGCGCCGACCGGCCCGGGAAGGCCACGCGCGTCACCAGGTAGGCGATGAGGAAACCGAGCAACGTCGAGGGCACCGCCGCCAGCGCGGAGAGGCGCACGGAATTCCACAGCACCGCCCACCCCTGCGGGGTGAGCCCCTGGAGGTGGGCGAGGGTGACGGTGTCGTCGAACCCCCACAGCCGCGTCACCGCCCCCACGAAGACGGAGCCGTAGAGCAGCACGGTGAGGGCCACCCACCCCAGGAAGAGGGCGGTGCCACCCAGGTCGAGCCAGCGCGGGAGGGGGCGGGCCAGCCCCGCGCCGGGGCGGCCGGTGACGGTGACGTAGCCCCGCCGCCCCAGCCACAGCCGCTGCACCAGGAAGACGGTGAGGGTCATCCCCAGCAGCGTCACCCCGTAGACCGCGGCCTCGTGCGGGTTGAAGCGGCCACTGATGGCGTCGAAGACCTGCGTGGCCAGAAACGGCGCGCCGCCGCCGACGACGAAGGGGTTGCCGAAGTCGGCCAGGCTCTCGATGGCCACCAGCAGGAAGGCGTTGGCCAGCCCCGGCCGCGCCAGCGGCCAGATGACGGTCCGCAGCACCTGCCAGCGTGACGCGCCCAGCGTCTCGGCCGCCTCCTCCATGGCCACGTCGAGGGCACGCACCACACCCACCAGCACCAGGTAGGCGATGGGGGTGAAGGCCAGCACCTGCGCCGCGCCCACCCCGAGCGGCCCGAAGAAGAGGGTGGTCGACTGTCCCAGGAGCTGGTGCGTGATGAACCCGCGCCGGCCGAACATGAAGATCATCGCCAGCCCCAGGACGAAGGGCGGGGTGATGATGGGCAGGATGGAGAGGGGCCCGAGCAGGCGCCGCGTGGGGAGGCGCGACCGCTCCCCCAGCAGGGCGAAGAGGAATCCGACTCCCGTGGAGAGCCCGCCCACGGCCAGCGCCAGCAGCACGCTGTTGCGCACGGCACCGAAGCCGAGCACCAGTGCCGCCAGCCCGCCGGCGCCAAGGCCCGCGGCGAGGGTCCGGACGACCACCGCCCGCAGGGGGTGGCGGGCCAGGAGGCTCCAGGCGGCCCCCACCGCCGCTCCACCCGCGCCCACGGCCAGCACCGCCCGCCCCTCGTCCAGCGGCGTGGCCGGCCGGTCGAGGAGGAAGAAGGCCGGTGAGCGGATCGTCTCCCGCACCGCGTCCAGGGTGAACCGGCCCGAGACCACGACCGCCGCCGCCAGCACCTCCGCCAGCGGCAGGAGGATGAAGAGCAGCACGAAGACGGCCGCCCACAGCACCGCGGCGGCCGTGAAGGGGTCGGTGCGCAGCGCGCCGCTGAGCGCGAGCCCCGTCCCCGCCAGCGTGAGGTGGGCGAGGAAGAGGAGGATGGCGCCCAGGCCCACGGGCCGCCCCAGCACCAGCGCGGTGACCAGGATGGTGACCGCTCCGGCCAGCCCGAGCGGCCACAGCCACTGCCCCCGGCGCACCGGCGGCAGCGGCGCCACGCCGACCAGCACCGCCAGCGCCGCGGCCAGCAGGGCCAGCCCCACCCCGGGCGTGGTGCGGAGCAGCGCCGCACCCGTGGCGTCGGCGGCATACGCCCACACCGCCCGCTCCTCCCGGGTCCAGGGGAGGAGCAACCCCACGACGAGCGCGGCCGCCCCCCACCCCATGGCCGTCCACTGCACGGGGACGGTCCGCAGGGCGAGCGGCGGCGCGCCCGAGGGGAGGAGGGGCCTGGCCAAGCGCTACTTCGGCAGCGGGAAGACCTCCGTCGTCCACCGGCGCACGAGGGCGTCCCGGACGGCGGCGGACCCGTACTTGAGGAAGTCGTACTTGATCACCTTGAAGTCCTGGAAGCGCGGCGCCACCCGGGGGACGGGCGTCTTGCTGTTGGACGGGATCTGGTAGGACTGTCCTTGGGTGGCCGCGATCATCTGCGCCTCCGGCGTCAGGGCCCAGTCGATGAAGGTGATGGCCGCCTCGCGGTTACGCGTCCGTCGCACCAGGCTGAGACCGCCGATCTCGTACCCGGTGCCGTCCGACGGCGCCCCGTAGGTGATGGGGAAGCCCTTGAGGACGTTGTCCACGGCGTCGTGGATGAAGGTGACCCCCACGGCCACCTCACCGCGCCCGGTGAGCACGCCGGGGTCGGCTCCGCCGCGGGTGTACTGGGCGACGTTGCGGTGGATGCGCTTGAGCAGCTCGAAGGCCTCGCGCTCACCGTAGATCTGGACGACGGTGGCCAGCATGGTGTAGCCGGTGCCGCTGGTGTTGGGGTTGGGCATGGCCACGAGCCCGCGCAGGCGCGGGTGCCCGAGGTCCTGCCAGGTGCGCGGCACCGGGATGCCCTTCTCACGCAGCAGGCCGCCGTTGATCGCCCACCCCAGGATGCCGGCGTAGAGGGGGATGTACTTGTTCGCCACGGCCTCGCGCAGCTCGGGCCGCAGATCGGCCCAGGCCTTGGGGCGGTAGAACTCCGTCAACCCCGTCTCGTTGGCCACGATGTGCGGGTCGCCCGTCCCGCCGAACCAGACGTCGAAGGAGGGGTTCTCCCCCTCGGCGCGCAGGCGGGCCAGCGCCTCGCCGGAGCTCAGGCGGACGTAGTTGAGCGCGATCCCCGTGGCCTTGGGGAACTCCACCTTGATGGCGTCGCACCAGGCCGGGTTGGGGCTGCACAGCACGTTCACCTGTCCGCCCGGCGCGGCGCGCACCGCTCCGAGCGGAGCCAGCACCAGCACGGCCAGCAGGACCAGCAGAGCGCTCCGCATTCCCATGGGCATCCTCTCCCTCCCTGACGATGTCGTGCGTCGCCGCCCGCGCCCCGCGCCTCAGGGCCGCCCCAGCACCGCGCGCAGGTGGGTGATGGCCAGCCGCCCGGCTTCATCCGGGTCGGGCCACGGCAGGATCTCCGCCGAGAGGAACCCGTCGTAGCCGGCCTCGCGCAGGACGCCCACCAGCCGCGCGAAGTCGAGGTGCCCCTGCCCCGGCGCGCGGCGGTTGCTGTCGGCCACGTGCACGTGGCGCAGATGGGGCGCGGCGGCGCGCAGGGCCTCGTCCATCGACCGCTCCTCGATGTTCATGTGGAAGGTGTCGGCCAGCACGCCCAGCCGCGGGTGGCCGACGCGCTCCACCAGCGCCGCCACCTCCTCCAGGGTGTGCAGCCAGTCGCTCTCGTAGCGGTTGATCGCCTCGATCACCAGCCCCACCCCGGCCTCGGCCGCCGCGTCCAGGCAGGGCCGGAGCGCCTCGGTGAGGCGCCGCTCGGCCCCTGGCCGGTCCTGGCCCGCCGGGCCTCGGATCAGCCCGACGATCACCTGGACGCCCGCGGCCGGCGTCCCCGGGAGCGCGCTCAGCTGCCGGGCCAGGGCGACGTGGTGCCGCATGCGTTCGATGGCCGCCCGGCGGATGCCTGCCTCCGGGTGGGCCAGCGCCAGGCCGTCGCGCAGGTAGGCCTGCCCGGTGCCGAGTGCGGGGACGGCCAGCCCCAACTGCGCGCAGCGGTCGCGCAGCCACCCGCCGTCGACCGCCTGCGGGTCGCGCACGGCCAGCTCCGCCCCGTCGTAGCCCAGCGCCGCCACCGCCTCCAGGGCCCCCAGCCCCTGGCGCATCGCCACCGCATCGAACGCGGTGGCCTCCAGGGAGACGACCAGGCTCACGCGCACGGCGGCCGGGGCGTCACGGCGGCCAGCCCAGCGCGTAAATGGACTTGCCCCCGCGGGCCGGCCCGCGCAGCACCGCCTCCAGTTCCTCCCGGTCGCGCTCGGTCACCAGGTCGATGGGGGGCAGCTCCCCGGGCGGGAAGCGGGCCAGGATGTCGGTGACGAGGCGTTCCAGGTAGTCGAGCAGCGCCTCCACGCCCGGCAGCGCCTTCTCCGCCGCCGCCAGGGAGGGCTTCCCCACGACGCCCTCGATGTAGGCCTTCACCTCGATGGGGCCCGCCCCCACGTGCCCGTACCAGTTGATCGGCCGGCGCAGGAGGTTCCCGGCCTTGTCCACGTGGCCTTCCGGGAGGAAGCCGAAGGGTTCGTTGTCCACGACCCACTCCTGCTTCATCAGCTCGGGGAAGAGCGCCAGGCACCAGGAGGTCTCCACCTCGTCGGCGTGGATGAAGGGGGTCTCGTAGGGCCCTCCGTCCTGCTTGAGGCGAAAGTGGTCCGGGATGGCATGGTACCAGTTCACGTTCACGATCAGCGCCGGGACCCGGTAGCGCTTGCCAAACTGGTGGATCGCCGTGGGGATGACGTACTCCTGCCCGTGGCCGTTGAGCAGGATCTGCTTGCGGAAGCCCATGTTCCAGAAGCCGGCGATCATCGCCCGCACGAAGGCGGTGAAGACGTCCTCGGGGATGGGCACGGTCCCGGGCATGCCCAGGTGGTGGTAGGGGTGAGAACCGAACCACAGCGGCTCGGAGACGGTGCACCCGGTGCGCTCCGCCACCACCTCGGCCATGCGGCAGACGAGGAAGATGTCCTCGCCGATGGGCGCGTTGGGGCCGTGCGCCTCGGTGGCGCCCAGCGGCACGATGAGGACGTCGTTGGTGGCCAGGCGCTCCTCGATGTCGCGCTGGGTCATGGTCTGCAGGTAGATCCCGGTGCGCTTGTCCATGTGGCCGCCTCGGGGCGGCAGGTCCCACTTGCCCATGTGCCTCCTCCTTCTCGCCCGTCCGATTGCCCGAGTACGCCGTCGCGCGGCTGACGCCGTCTCGCGACCGACGGCGCCTTGCGGCTGACGGCGTCTTGCGGCTGACGGTGTAGACGCCGTCTCGCGGCTTACATTGTGGGGCCTGCACGGTCCCGCGCCGGCCCCTCGCCGCTCCCCGCCGGACCTTCCGCGGCGCTCCCCGCCGGCCCCTCCGGGAGGGCGTGGACGCGCTCCCCCAACCGCAGCGCCACCACCCCATCGACGGGCACCTCCTGGTCCACCGGCACGTCCACCACCCACTCCGCGCCGTGCACGTCCACCCAGCAGCGCACCACTCCGCCGAGGAAGGCCCGGGCCACGACGCGGCCCCGCAGCCCGCCGCCGTCTTCGCCCCCGCTACGAGCGGGCGTCAGCCGGACCGCCTCGGGCCGGACCACCAGGGTCACCCGTCCCGTCGGCGGCAGCGGGCCGGTCACAGGGACGACGACGCCGTGCACGCGCACCCGTCCCGACCCCGCGACCTCGGCCTCCACGAAGGTGGCCAGTCCCACGAAGTCGGCCACGATGCGGTTCTGCGGCCGGAAGTAAATCTCCGTGGGGGTGCCCACCTGCAGGATCCGCCCCGCGTGCATCACGGCGATCTGGTCGGAGATGGCCAGCGCCTCCTCCTGGTCGTGGGTGACGTACAGCGTGGTCTTGCCCAGCCGCTCCTGCAGCTGGCGGATCTCCGTGCGCACCCGCACGCGCAGCTTGGCGTCCAGGTTGCTGAGCGGCTCGTCCAGCAGCAGCACCTCCGGCTCCACGACCAGCGCGCGCGCCAGCGCCACCCGCTGCTGCTGCCCGCCCGAGAGCTGGTGGGGGAAGCGCCGCTCCTGCCCCTCCAGCCCCACCAGGCGCAGCGCCTCCGCCACCCGCCGCGCCGTCTCCCGCGGCGGCACCCGGCGCATACGCAGGCCGTAGGCGACGTTCTCCCCGACCGTCAGGTGGGGGAAGAGGGCGTACTCCTGGAAGACCATCGCCATGTGGCGGCGGTGCGGCGGCACGTCGGTGATGGGGCGCTCACGCAGCAGGATCTCCCCGCTGTCCGGTCGGTAGAACCCCGCCACCAGGCGCAGGACGGTGGTCTTGCCGCAGCCGGACGGGCCCAGGAGCGTGGTGAAGGCGCCCTCGGGCAGCGCCAGGGAGACCCGGTCCACCGCCACGTGCGCCCCGAAGCGCTTCGTCACCTCCACCAGCCGGAGGTGCGGGGGCCCCGCGGTCCGGTCGGTCAACGAGCCCGGGTCGGTCGCCGGCGTGCGCCCGGTCACGGTCGGCTCGGGCACCCTCATCCCACCGGCGCGGTGCGCACGGCCCGCCCCAGCAGGAGCCAACTCGCCCCCACGGCCACGACGGTGAGGAGGAGGAGCATGGTGGTGAGCGCCGCCGCCGCGCCCCAGATGTTGTTCTGGATCATGTTGAGGATGGCGAAGGTGGCCACAACCTGCCCCGGGGCGATGAGGAAGACCACGATGCTCACGTTGGTCACCCCCCGCACGAAGGAGACGGCGAACGCCTCCGCCAGCGCGCGCAGGAGCATGGGCAGGTAGATGTCCCGCAGCACGCGCAGCCCCGTGGCCCCCAGGTTCACCGCCGCCTCCTCGATGGCCCGCTCCACCTGGCGCAGCCGCGCTGCGGCGGCCTGGTAGCCCATGGGCAGGTGCCACATCCCCAGCGCCAGCGCCACCGCCCAGACCGTGCCGCCGAGCGGCGTGGGGTTGAAGGCCAGGACGTAGCCCACGCCGACGAAGACGCCGGGGAGCGCCCCGGGCAGGACCGCCAGGAAGTCGAGGACCCCGCGCAGCGGCAGCGGGCGCGTGGCCAGGAAGGCCACCAGCACCCCGGTCACGGCGGTGACGACGCCGGCGAGCGTCCCCACGCGTACGCTGGCCCACAGCGTCCCCGCCCGGTCGCGGGCCAGGTGCCAGTGCTCCAGGGTGAGGGACCAGTCGCGCCCCCACACCGCCGTGAAGGCGCCGGCCAGCACCCCCAGGTAGACGAGCGCCACGAGCACCGTCACCAGCAGGCAGGCCAGGAGGACCGCCCAGCGGACGGCCGGCGGGGTGGGCGGCCGCTCGATGCGCGAGCCCCGGCCCGTGACCGTCACGTAGACGCGGCGGCTCACCCAGAAGCGCTCCAGGAGGAAGAGGAGGACGGTGGGCACGAGCAGCATCCCCACGACCAGCGCCGCCCCGGTCAGGTCCCCCATCCCCTCCATGCGGAACCACGCCTCGGTGGCCAGCAGGGGGAAGTTGCCGGCGATGATCACCGCGTTGCCGAAGTCGGCCAGCACCGAGATGGCCACCACCAGCATCGCCCCGGCGATCCCCGGGCGGGCCAGGGCCAGGGTGACCGTGCGCAGGACCGCCCCTTCGGGGGCGCCCAGGTTCCGCGCCGCGTGCTCCAGGCTCGGGTTGATGGCCTCGAGCACGCCGGCGATGATGAGCATCGCCAGCGGGAAGAAGGCCACCGTCTGCACCAGCCACAGGCCGTGCCAGCCGAAAATGTTGGCGTCGAGCCCGAGCAGCGTGCGCGTGACCAGCCCCTGCCGGCCGAACATGAGGATGTAGGCGAACGCCACCATGAAGGGCGGCGCGAAGAGCGGCAGCATCGCCGCGGCCCGGAAGAGGCGCCGGCCCGGCAGGTCATGGCGGGTGGTGGCGAAGGCGAAGAGCACCCCCACCAGCGTGGCGCTGGCCGTGGAGAGGACCATCATCACCAGGCTGTTGCGGGCGGCCTGCAGCCAGCGCAGGCTGCGGGGGATGGCCAGGTAGTCCGCCCACGACGGGTAGACCAGCACCCGGTAGGCCGGGTAGAGGACGGCCAGGGCCAGGAGGAGCAGCGCCCCCGTGTAGACGGCCAGCAGGCCGGGGTCGGCGTGCCGGCGGAGCCTCCGCCACTCCAGCGCGACCGCCCCGGCCCTCACCGGTTCCTGCTCAGCGACCGATCTCGCGGGTCCACCGCTCGCGGATGCGCGCCTGGTGCTCCACCGCCCAGTCGCGGTCGTAGCGGACGAACTTCAGCTGCTCGAAGGGCGTGGCGCCCAGCGGCACCGGCACGTCGCCGCGCACGGGGTAGCGGAAGCCGAACTTGGCGTTGATGTCCTGCGGCAGGCGCGTCAGCAGGAAGTCCACGTACGCGCGGGCGCCGGCCGGGTTGGGCCCGCCGCGCAGGATGGAGACGGCACCGATCTCGAAGGCGGTGTCCGGCGGCACCGTCACCTCCAGCGGGGCGCTGCGCAGGATGCGCGCGCCGATCCCCTCGTGCGCCCACATCATCCCCACGACGGCCTCACCGCGCTCCAGCAGGGTGATCGTCCCGGGGGCCGTGGGCGTGTACTGGGCCACGTTGCCGTTGAGGGTGCGCAGGAAGGCCCAGGCCCGCTCCTCCCCCAGGCGGAAGATCTGCGCCGCCACGAAGATGTAGCCGCCCCCGGTGGTGATGGGGCTCGGCATGATGAACTGACCCCGGAACTCCGGCCGGGCCAGGTCGTCCCAGGTGGCCGGCTTGGGGATGCGCCGCGGGGCCATCTCCCGCTCCCAGCGGTCGGTGTTGATGATGATGGCCAGCGCCCCCAGGTACCAGCCGTGCCAGTACCCGTTGGGGTCGCGGTAGGTGGGGCTGATGCGCGCCTCGGTGAAGACCGGCGACCGGTAGGCCAGCAGGAGCCCCTCCCGCGCCAGCGGGGCGTGGAAGTCGGCCGACCCGCCCACGAAGATGTCGGCGCGCGGCCGGTCCTTCTCCGCCCGGATGCGCGCCTGGAGGGTCCCCGCCGCGGCGACGCTGAGCGCCTCCACCTGGATCCCGGTGCGGCGGGTGAACTCCCGGTTGATCAGCGAGGTCTCCAGGTCCGGCAGCGCCGAGTAGACCACGATGCGCCCGCCCTGGGCGCTCGCGCCGGGGAGTCCCGGGAGCGCGAGCGCCGCCAGCATCACGATCAGGCCGATCACAGCCGTCCTGCCCATCCCTCTCCCCTCCCTGGTGTGCACACGTCTGTCCCGCTCAGCGGCCGTCCAGGACGTACCGCTCGATCACCACTGCCAGTCCGTCGGCGTCGCTCGTCGGCGCCACCACGCGGGCAGCCCGGCGCACCGGCTCGGGCGCGTCCGCCATGGCCACGCCCCATCCGGCCGCCTGGAGCATCGTCAGGTCGTTCCATTCGTCCCCCACCGCCATCACCGCCTCCAGGTCCACCCCCAGGTGCTCCGCCACCACCCGCAGCGCCGTCCCCTTGGAGACGCCCGGCGGGAGCACTTCCAGGGACGTGGTCTCGGAGAAGACGTAGTTCACGGGGTCTGTCCGTCCGAGCGCCTCGGCCAGGGCCTCCAGCTCCTCCCGCGGGCCCAGGATGCGGAACTTCATGATCGGCGCGGCGCGGTCGCGGGGGAGGACGGTGCGCAGGTCGCCCACCGCTTCGGGGTCGAGGTGGTCGTGGAGGGCGGTGGCGGCCACGAGCGGCGTCCACCGACGCACGTAGATCCGGTCGCCCACGTAGAGGTGGGCGGCCAGGTCGGGGTGGGCGTCGAGGGCCTCGACCACCACCAGCGCCAGCTCGGGGTCCATCCCCTGCCGGAAGAGCACGCGGTCCCGGCTGAAGTCGTAGACCATCCCGCCGTTGAAGAGGATGGCCGGGGGGTCGGCAGGGAGGGCCTCGATGTAGCGGCGACCGGAGCGCCAGGCCCGGCCGGTGGCCACACAGGTGGGCACGCCGCGCGCCCGTGCCGCCGCCACCGCCTGCCGCACGCGGGGCGTGATCTCCTGCGCCGTCGTCGTGAGCGTCCCGTCGATGTCGGTGACAATGAGGCGGATCGGGCCGGGGGTGGTCATGGGCGCGCGGTCACACCGGTCGGCGGCCCGAGCCCGTCTCGCCGGGTTCTGCCGGTGCAGGGGAGCCACCGGGCTCGGGGAGCGGCAGCGTGACGGGCTGTCCCGTGCGCACCGCCCGGTAGACGGCCTCCACCAGCTCGGTGGCCCGGTAGCCGTCCTCCGCGGTGACGGGCGGCGGAGCCTCGCCCAGCACCGCGTCGATGAAGCAGCGGTCTTCCTCCACGTAGCCCCACTTCTCCTCGAAGGGCATCTGGAAGCAGTCGATGCCCTCGACCTGTTCGCGGACCCCCGGGCTGAACCAGGCGCGCTCCAGCTCCTCCGTGACCGCCGTCTGGTGCGGACCGTACAGCTCCACCCGCTCGTAGGGGAAGAACCAGGAGGTGTGCGCCACCGAGGTCACGCTGGCGGCGGCCCCGTTGCGGAAGCGGAAGAGCAGGACGAAGCCGTCCAGCTCCCGGTAGACGGTCTGGCGGGCCACCCCCTGGACGTCGGCGACGTCGCCCAGGAGGAAGCGGGCCATGTCGAAGAGGTGCACCGGCGTCTCGTACAGGTAGCCGCCGGTCACCGCCGGGTCGCCCGTCCAGGGCGGCTGCTGCAGCTCCCCGCGGTTGTGCTTGAGCTGTCCCAGCACCGGGTGGAGGCGCCCCTCGTCGATGAGGCGGCGCACGAAGCGGTAGACGCGGGCGAAGCGGCGGTTGAAGCCGAGCTGGTAGACCGCCCGGGAGCGGCGCGCCGCCTCGCGGATCGTCCAGGCGTCGGCCAGGGACGTGGCCATGGGCTTCTCGCTGAAGACGTGCACCCCGGCGCGAAGGGCCGTCACCACGGGCTCGACGTGCTGGACGTTGGGCGTGCAGACGTAGACCGCCTCGGCGCCGCGGTCCAGCAGCTCGGCCAGCGAGGCGCAGGCGGCGGTCTCCACCTCCGCGGCCAGCCGGGTGGCGGCCTGCGGGACGACGTCCGCCACCCCCACCAGCGTGACGCGCGGATCGCGCCTGAGGTCGAGGGCGTGGATGCGCCCGATGAACCCCGCACCCAGGATGCCCACCCGCACGCTCACGTCGACGCCCCACCTCCCTGCCGTCGGTTCACGGCGACGGCGCACCTCTCTGCGGATGCCCCGCCACGCCGGGCTCCCGTCCGGCGAAGAGCGCCTCCAGCGAGGCGCGCGCCGCGCGCGCCAGGCGCAGCGGGTCCCAGGTCCAGTATGCCGGCCGGAAGAGTTCGACCGAGTAGGCGCCGCGGTAGCCCAGCGCCTCCAGGCGCGCCACCAGCGGCCGCAGGGGGATCACCCCCTCTCCCGGCAGGAGCCGGTGCGCGTCCTCCAGCCGCTCGCGCGGCCGATCCTCGGCGTCGTCCAGGTGGACGATGGCCAGGCGCCCCGGGTCGAGGCCGTCCAGCATCTCCAGGGTGGAGCCGCCGACGTGGAAGTGGAAGGCGTCCAGCACCAGCCCCACCGGCGGGTCGCCCACCGCCTCCACCACCGTCCGCGCCTCCGCCAGCGTGCGCACCGAGCTCGTGGCCGGGCCGAGGAACTCGAAGGCCAGCTGCACGCCGTGCTCGGCGGCCACGGCCGCGAGCGCCCGCAGCATCTCCACGGTCAGCGGGGCCACCTCGCCCACCCCGGCCGCCTCGGCCCGCGGGCCGGGCACGGCCACGACGTAGGGCGCTCCCAGCGCGGCGGCCCAGGCGCACAGCGTGGCGCACCGCCCCAGCACGGCGCGACGGGCCGCCCCGGTGACGAGGGTGGCCCGCTCGAGCGCGTTCACGCTGAGCGGCCGCACGCCGGCCGCGCGGAAGGCCTCCGCCAGGGCGTCCAGGGTGCCGCCTCCGGCCAGGTAGGCCTCGAGCTTGGTGTCGCGCAGCTCCAGCGCACCAAAGCCGGCCGCGGCCGCCACGCGCAGGTCGGTGAGGAGGTCGGCGGGCCCGGTGGTGGCGCTGTTCAGGGCGAAGCGGTTCACCGCCACGCCCCCATGGCCCGGCCGTCGCGCGGTTCGAGCACCTGACGGGCCCGGCGCAGCGCCGCGACCAGCGAGCCCGTGGGCCAGCACTCCAGGCCCAGGGCCCCGCGGTAGCCGCCGTCCTCCAGACGCCGGAGCATCTCGCGCCAGGGGATCACCCCGCTGCCCGGCTCGCCCCGCCCGGGCACATCGGCGACGTGCACGTGTGCCGTCCGACGAACTACCCCCTCCAGCCGGTGCAGCAGGTCGTCGTGCATGATCCACATGTGGTAGACATCGAGCAGCAGCCCGACCGCCGGGTGGTCGACGGCCTCCAGCATCGCCAGGGCATCGGGGAGCGTGTCCAGGAAGTAGGCCGGATGGTCCACGAGGGAGTTCAGCGGCTCCACGAGGAGCGTGACCCCGGCCGCCCGGGCCAGCTCGGCGGCCCGCCGCAAGCCCGTCACCGCCGCCTCCCACTGGGAGGCGCGAGACCGGTGGGACTGAGCGTACCCCACGTGCACCACCAGCAGCCGCGTCCCCAGGCGCTCCGCCACCTCCAGCGACCGGCGCAGGTGGGCCAGGGCCGCCTCGTGGCCGGCGGGGTCGAGCAGGGGCTCCTCGAAGGTCGTGCCGCTGATGGCCACCACCTCCAGCCCGAGCGCACCGGCCTGGCGGGCCAGCCGGTCGATGTCCCGCCCGCGCCAGTCCCAGAACTCCACGGCGCGGAACCCCTCCTCCGCCAGAAAGGCCAGCGCCGACTCGGCGGGCAGGCCGGCACACAGGGCGTCCAGGCACGGGCAGAGCGCCCCCGCGGGGCGGTCACGCACGGGCGGACGCCGCGCCTGGGAGGGTAATCAACGCGACCAGGTCCTCGATGGAGACCTCCTGGCGTCGGAAATCTCCCACCTTGCGCCCGTGGTCCAGCACCACGATCCGGTCGGACACCGGATAGACGTGGTAGAGGTTGTGGGTGATGAAGATCACCGAGAGGCCGCGCCGCCGGGCCTCCTCGATGTAGTCCAGCACCTTCTGGGTCTCCTTCACGGACAGCGCGGAGGTGGGCTCGTCCAGGATGATGAGCCTGGCCCCAAAGTGCATCGTTCGGCCGATGGCGATGGCCTGGCGTTCACCGCCCGAGAGCACGCCCACGTCCTGCGCGGACGACCGCAGGGTGGTGATGCCGATCTCCCGCAACACCCGCTCGGTCACCCGGTGCATCGTGCCGGTGTCCAGCACGGTGAGGGGCCCGATCCGGTGCACGGGCTCACGGCCGAGGAAGAAGTTGCGGGCGATGCTCATCTGCTCCACCAGGGCGAGGTCCTGGTAGACGGTCTCGATCCCCAGTGCCCGGGCGTCCTGGGGGGACGCCAGCGTGATCGGCCGCCCCTCGAAGAACAGCTGCCCCGCATCCGGCGGGTACACGCCGGTGAGGATCTTGATCAGCGTCGACTTCCCCGCGCCGTTGTCGCCGACCAATCCCACGACCTCCCGGTAGCCCACGTGGAAGTCGACCCCCGCCAGGGCCTGGATGTGGCCAAAGGCCTTGGCAATCCCGCGGGCTTCCAGCAGGGGATGCGGGGGAGAGGTTACCGCCGCCATCTGACCAGCTCCTCGAACGTGACGTTCAGGATGACGGCGAGCACGACGACGACGCCCAGGAAGGCGGTATACCAGTACGACGGAGCACCCACCATGACGAGCCCTACCCGGATGGCCGCCATCGTGACGGCGCCGAGGACGGTCCCCAGGATCGTCCCGGATCCGCCCATCAGGGACGTCCCCCCGATGACCGCGGCCGCAATCGCCTCCAGCGCCAGCGCATCTCCCCACACGGGGGACATCGACCGCATCCGGCCGAACTGCAGGAATCCTGCCGCGCCTGCCAGCACCCCGGCCAGCGTGAAGTTGATCAGCTTCACCCGGCGAACCGGCACGCCCAGGGCCCGGGCGGCTTCCCGCTTCCCGCCGGTGGCAAAGACCCAGTTGCCGTAGCGGGTCTTGCCCAGGAGGAACCAAAACGCCACCGTGACCACGAGCAGCCACACCGCAGAGATACGCAGGGTGCTCCAGATGACCTTACCGCCCAGGACCTCCAGGAGCGTCGAGGCGGTGAGGATGCTGATAGGCCATCCCCCCGTGATGGCCAGCGCCAGGCCGCGCCACAGCATCATCGTCCCGAGCGTGGTGATGAACGACGGGATCCGCGTCGCCAGGGTCACCACTCCGTTGAGGAGCCCGATGGTGGCCGCCACCAGGAGGGCCAGCAGGACCGCGAAGGCCGCGGGCAGGGCCGCTCGCGTCACCAGGAGCGCCAGCACCACCCCGGTGAAGGCGAAGTTCGACCCCACGGAGAGGTCGAACTCCCCGGCAATCATCAGGAAGGTCACGCCGACGGCGGCCACGCCCAGTTCCGCCGCCTGGGTGAGGATGTCCCCGAAGGTGTCGAGGGTGAGGAACGCCGGCTGGAGCAGGCTGAAGACCGCCACGAGCGCCAGGAGGGCGACCAGCACGCCCAGCTCGCGCATGGCGAACAGCCGCCGCCACTCGACGCGCGGCACGGGCATCGCCCGGACCGCCGGCACCTCGGACCCTCCCGACGTCGCCCGCCTCTCCATCACCCCGGCCGACCCCGCCCGGGGTGGGACGGGCCCACCCCGGGCATCGCTCACCTGTACCCTTGCTTGACCAGCGACTCCACCGCAGCCGCCGTCGCCTTCGTCACGAGGCCGCGCCCCGTGTTGTAGTCCGCCGGCTGCAGGCCGTACTTGCTGTAGAGGTAGAGCTGGACCACCGAGATGAACCCCTGCAGGTACTGCTGCTGGTCGACGGTGGCTTCGACCAGACCCTCCTTGATGGCCTGGATGGTAGTGGCATCCAGGTCAAACGAGGCCATGACGATCTTCCCGCCCAGGCGGTCCTCCCGGATCATCCGGATCGCCGGAATGGCGCCCAGGGGGCCGAGCGTGAACAGGGCTTTGGTGTTCGGGTTGGCCTTGAGGAACGCGCGCATGGTCGCCAGTGCCTTGGTCGGGTCCTGGGTGGTGTCCAGGACCTCCACCTTGGCCTGGCGCTCCGCCGTGAGGACCTCGCGGATGCCGCGGGCCCGCGCCTCCAGACCGACGTGCCCCGGTTCGTGCATGGCGATCAGCACGGTCGCGCCCTGGGGGATCTTGGGCAGCACGAACCGGGCGACGTTCTTGCCCGCCTCGTACTCGTCCATGCCGATGTAGGCCATGTAGGGAATCGGCTCGCCCTTGTAGTCGGCCGGCTCCTTCACGTTGATGGCGACCACCGGGATCCCCCGCCGGCGCGCGTCGCGGATGACCTGGCCGATCGCGGGAGGGTCGCTCACGGAGATGGCGATCCCGGAGGCCCTGGCACTGATCGCCGCCCGGGCCATGTTCACCTGGGCCGGGATGTCCCGCTGGGGTGGTCCCTGGAAGATAGCGCGCACGCCCAGCATCCTCCCGGCATCCTGCACGCCGCGCTGGACGACCGCCCAGAAGGGGTCGCCCGGCCCCGTGTGGGCGATGACGTAGAATGTCAGCTGTTGCGGCGCGGCGGCCAGGCGAATCCCGTAGGCGCTGCCCGCCACGACCACCGCGACCACGATCGCGACTATCCCCCAACGCCTCATCGAGCTCGCCTCCCTCCTGGGGGAATCGCTGCCTCAGGTCTCGATGACGCTCTCACCTCCCTCCTCGTCGCTGAGGCCTTCAGGCGCGGATCATCACCTTGCCGTCCTCGCGCCGCATCGCCCGGGCCAGCGCCGCCTCCGCCTGCGCCAGGGGGAAGCGGCTCGTGATGATGGGCGTGAGGTCGATGCGGCGCGCCGCCATCAGCCGGATGACGTAGGGGAAGTTCCCGTACCCCGAGTGCCCCTGCGCCCCGAAGACCTGGGCGGCGCGCGTCTGGAAGTGTTCCAGGTAAATCGGCGCCCGCTCCGCCGCCCGGCCGATGATCACCACCTTGCCGCCGATGGCCAGCGACGCCTCCATCTCCGGGACGGTGCGGGCCATGGCGCCGGCGGCCTCCACCAGCATGTCGGCTCCCTCCCCGCGCGTGGCCTCGCGGAGGACGTCGCGCGGCCGCAGACCCGCCCGCTCCAGCGCCACCGGGTCGTAGACCTCGTCCGCGCCCACCCGCCGCGCCAGCTCCTGGCGCAGCGGCGAGACCTCGAAGGCCACGATGCGCCCCGCCCCCGCCGCGCGGGCCAGGGCGATGGCGGCGAAGCCGATGGGGCCGGTGCCGAAGACGGCCACGTACCCGCCCGGCCGGAAGCCCCCCGCGCGGGTGAACATGGCGTTGTAGGCCACGCTGGCGGGCTCGCACAGCGCCCCGGCCTCGAAGGCCCGCTCCCGGTCGCCGTAGGCCTCGGCCAGCGCGTTGATCTTCCAGCAGTACTTGGCCCCCACGGTCACGTACTCGGCCTGCGCGCCGGGGATGGTGAAGCCGATCTCCTCCAGCCGCTCGCACTGGTTGGGGGAGGAGTTGCGGCAGGAGGTGCACTCCCCGCACCAGATCATCTCCTCGCAGGTCACCAGGTCGCCGGGGGCGAGGTCGCGCACCTCGCTGCCCACCTCGACGACCTCCCCGGAGAACTCGTGGCCGATGACCACGGGGAAGCGGGTCAGCCCGGGGTAGAGCATGTAACCCTGAGCGTCCGTCTCGATGAAGTGCACGTCGGAGCCGCAGACGCCGCAGGCCCGCGGGCGGATGACCACGTCCTTCGGTCCGGGGACGGGATCGTGCACCTCCCGCAGCACCGCCCGCGGGTGGCGCCAGACGCTGCTGCCGGTGATGGCCGTGCGCGTCTCCACCTCCCAGGCGCTGGGGACGTAGCCCTCGCGGGGCTCCCAGCGCGCTTCCACGACCAGGCCCTTCATCCGCGCCCCCCTGCCATCCCCGCACACCGACCCTCGGCGGCCGCTCGCCTGCCGGTCCCGGCCGGGCTCCTCAAGGACGTCGCACCTGACGGGGTCCTGGAGCAGGAGTTCGCCGTGCCCGGGAAGCGTCCCTTGAACAGCGCTCCGGCCGCCGGCCCGGGCCGGTCCGCCCGTCCCGGATGGTACAATCGGGACGCCATGCAGCCGACCGCGCAGCTGACCGTCCGCGTCGACAACTTCCTGCTCCTGGACGAGCTCCTGACCGACGAGCAACGCCTGACCCGCGACACCGTCCGCCGCTTCGTCGACCGGGAGGTCCTCCCCCACGTGGGGCAGTGGTGGCTGCGGGGCGAGTTCCCCCGCCACCTTATCCCGCGCCTCGCCGAGCTCGGGCTGCTGGGGGCGAACCTCCCGGCGGAGTACGGCGCCGCCGGTGTGGACAGCATCACCTACGGCCTGATCCTCCAGGAGCTGGAGCGGGGCGATTCGGGGATCCGCTCCTTTGCCTCGGTGCAGGGGGCCCTGGTGATGTACCCCATCTACACCTTCGGCACGGAGGCCCAGCGCCGCCGCTGGCTGCCCCCACTGGCGCGCGGCGAGCTGATCGGCTGCTTCGGCCTCACCGAGCCCACCGCAGGCTCCGACCCCGGCGCGCTGCAGACCCGCGCCCGGCGCACCGAGGACGGGTGGGAGCTCAGCGGGACGAAGATGTGGATCACCAACGGCTCCATGGCCCACCTGGCCGTCATCTGGGCGCGGGACGAGGCGGACGAGATCCGCGGCTTCGTCGTCGAGACCGACCGCCCGGGCTTCTCCGCCCACGAGATCACCACCAAAGCCTCCATGCGCGTCTCCGACACCTCGGAGCTGGTGCTGGACGGCGTGCGCGTTCCGGAGGACGCCCTCCTGCCCGAGGCGGTGGGGCTGCGCGCCGCGCTGATGTGCCTGACCCAGGCGCGCTACGGCATCGCCTGGGGCGCGCTCGGCGCCGCCATGGCCTGCCTGGAGGAGGCGCTGGCCTACGCGCGCTCGCGGGTGGCCTTCGGCCGGCCCATCGCCGACCGGCAGCTCATCCAGGCGCGGTTGGTGGACATGCTGGAGGGGCTGGCCACCGGGCAGCTGCTGGCCTACCGCCTGGGCCAGCTCAAGGACCAGGGGAAGCTCCGCTACCCCCACGTCTCCCTGGCCAAGCGCTACAACGTGCGCACGGCGCTCCAGATCGCCCGCGCCGCGCGGTCGATCCTGGGGGCCTACGGCATCACCCTCGAGTACCACGCCATGCGCCACGCCGCCAACCTGGAGACCGTGGACACCTACGAGGGGACCTACGACATCCACACCCTGATCCTGGGGCGGGAGCTCACGGGGTTCAGCGCCTTCTGACGGCGCGGACGACGGGGCGGACGAGGGAGCCCGCGGCGGGCGCCACCGCCGCGGGGCGCGATCCGATCAGGGAAAACGAAAAGGCGCCCGACCGGGCGCCTTTCCTCGCTGCAGCAAGGATCCGGGCGCTTACCGGCCCTTCTTCTTGCCGCCGGCCTTCTTCTTCGTCGCCTTCTTGGCCACCGCCGCACCCTCCTTCTTCAGAGAATGGACGGACCTCTCGTCCCGGCGTACGCCGGATGGGTCCGCCGTCCGAGAGTTTTGCCGTCGCACGTTAGTTCGCTACCATATCTGAAACTCCTGCTGTGCCTCCGGCCCAAGGGTTAGAATTTTCCTCCAAGGAGTCCGGACGCGCCCCCGTGAAGGTCGTAGACGTGATCGGTGTCGGTATCGCCTCCTCTCGCGCCGCCCGGGTCGGCCTGGCGGTCGCATCACTGCTCGTCATCATCATGCCCGCACGGGTGTTCGCTCAGTCCCCTCCGGACGTGGTCGGGCACTGGGCGGAGGGCCGCATCCGCGAGCTGCTGGCCCGCCGCATCGTCGAGACCTTCCCCGACGGCTCCTTCCGCCCCCACGAGCCGCTGAGCCGTGCCCGCTTCATCGCCTGGATCGTCGCGGCCAAGGGGCTGCCGCTCCTGCGGCCCGCCACGCCCGGCTTCGCCGACGTCCCGCCGGAGCACCCGCTGGCGCCGCACCTGGAGGCGGCGCTGGCCTACGGGGTCGTGCCGGCCACACCGCGCCTGCGGCCGGAGGAGCCGGTGACGCGCGGTGAGGCGGTCGACCTCATCGTGCGCGCGCTGGGCTACACCTTCGAGAGCGCCTACATGGCAGGCGTCCCCGTCCCCTACGCCGATGTGAACGGGCTGCCGCCGGCGCTGCGCGGGGCCGTGGCGGTGGCCGCGCTGGCCTCCCCGCCGCTGCTGCGCGAACCGCCCTCCCCCCGCCTGCGACCCGCGGAGCCGCTCACCCGCGGCGAGGGCGCCGCCCTCGTGGGCGCCTACCTGGAGGCGGTGGAGCGCGGCATCACCCTGCGGGCCACCTTCCCGTTGGGGACGGGGACGACCCTCGTCCTGGAGAAGCGCGGGGCGCTGCGCACGCTGCCGGTGTGGCGGGTCCAGGTGGGCGCCTTCACCGAACCCGACCGGGCCGCCCGCCTGGCCGAGCAGATGCGCGCGCGGGGACTCCCCGCCTTCGTCGACGTCCTCGACGAGTTCCACAAGGTGCGCGTGGGGAACTTCGCCACCCGCGCCGAGGCGCAGGCCCTGGCCGACCGGCTGCGCGCCGAGGGCTTCCCCACCTGGGTGATCCTGACGCTGCGCGACTTCGAGACCCAGCCCGGCCCCTTCTGGGCGGCCTACCTGGTGCTCGAGCCGGCCGCGGGGGTGCGGCTGCGGCCCGCCCTGGGCGGGGTCCAGAGCCTGGGCCGCGGGCGCCCCAGCGAGGTGGCGCGCCGGTACGGGGCGCTTGCGGCCGTGAACGGCGGCTTCTACGCTCCCGGCGGCGACCCGCTCGGCTGCCTCGTCATCGACGGCGTGCTGATCAGCGAGCCGGTCCCCGGCCGGACCTGCGCCGCCCTCCTGCCCGACGGGCAGGTGCTCTTCGACCAGGTGAGCTTCGCCGGCGCGGTGGCCACCGAGGTGGCCGCCGCCCCCGTGCACGGCGTGAACCGCGAGCGCGGCCCCAACGAGCTCATCGTCTACCGCGCCGCCTTCGGCCCGTCCACGCGCACGAACGTCCACGGTGCGGAGGCGGTGGTCGTCGGGGACGTGGTCCAGCAGGTGGTCGAGGGACGGGGCAACGCCGCCATCCCTCCGGACGGCTACGTCCTCTCGGGGCACGGCACAGCGGGGGCCTGGCTGCGCCAGGCGCTGCGCCCGGGCGACCGGGTGACGCTGCGGCTCGACCTCGTCCCCGCCTCGGGCGACCCGCGCTGGGCGCAGGCGCCCCACGTCGTCGGCGGGGGGCCGCGCCTGCTGGCCGGGGGCCGCTACGTCGGCGGGGAGGGCTTCACCGACGGCTTCCTCCACCGCCGCCACCCCCGCACGGCGCTGGCTCGCCTGGCCGACGGCCGCCTCCTCCTCGTCGTCGTGGACGGCCGCCAGCCCTACCACAGCCTGGGGATGACGCTGCCGGAGCTGGCCGCCACGCTCGCCGCCCTCGGCGCCACCGACGCCCTCAACCTGGACGGCGGCGGGTCCACCACGCTCGTCGTGCGCGGTACGGTGGTGAACCTCCCCTCCGACGAGAGCGGCGAGCGGGCGGTGAGTGACGTGCTGCTGGTGCAGCGTCCCTAGCCC
>JAVHLY010000003.1:9407-132214 GCA_031081585.1 Armatimonadota bacterium | reverse complement strand
CGTCCCCACCCCGGTGCCGGTGGGCCGCGGCAGGTCGGCGTCGCCCAGCGCCGCCTCCAGGCGCGTCTCCACCTCGTCCGGGAGCTTGAACCCGTCCGGACCGAAGACCTTGATGCCGTTGTCCTCGATGGGGTTGTGGGAGGCGGAAAGCGCCACCCCGGCGCGGTGCGCGCGCAGCCGCGCCAGCGCCGCCACCGCCGGCGTCGGGAGGATGCCGCCCAGCTCGACGTCGGCGCCGGCGGAGCACAGGCCGGCCACCAGGGCCGCCTCCAGCATCGGCCCCGACAGCCGCGTGTCGCGTCCGAGCAGCACCGGCCCCGCCCCCTGCAGCAGGCCACCCACCGCCCGCCCGACCGCCAGGGCCAGCTCGGGCGTAAGCTCCCGGTTGGCCACGCCCCGGATCCCGTCGGTGCCAAACAGGCGCGTCACGGCCGGCGCACCGTCACGGAGAGGGTGGGCGGGTGGAGCGCCCGGATCTGCACGCGCGGGGGACTCCGCCGCACCTGCGGCCGGACGCTGTGGGGCGTGCCGGGCGCGAGCCCCGCCACGTCGGCGACCACGCGGAAGTCCGAGGGGCCCAGGGGGGCCAGCGCCGCCGGCGGGCCCTCCACCTCCACCGTCACCTGGGGCGGGGCCACGGTCACCTGCGCGGAGGCCACGGCCCCCACGACCTCCACCGGGACGTCGGGGACGAGCGCCCGCACCACCAGCCGATCGATCCCCACGCGCACCGTCACCCCGCCGCTGGTCCACACGCCCGGCGGGACGCGCAGGTCCACCGTCTCCACCACGTCCCGGGTGGCCCCGTCGATGCGCACGGTGGCGGTCGGCACCACGTCGATCCCCTCCACCACCCCCGCCGGGCCGGCGATGGTGACGGTGGAGGGGGTCACCTCGATGGCGCGCACGGCGAACCCCTCCGCCGGGGCTCCGGCCACCGTCGGCACGACGGGCACGGTCTTCACGCCGGATCCGGGGCGGCCGGGGATGGTCACCTGCCGGGCCGACTCCCGGACGAAGAGCCACAGCACGGTGGCGATGAGGAACGCCAGCAGGAAGATGAGCGTCCGCTCCCCCAGCTGCCGGCGCAGCCACCCGGTCATGCGGCCTCCGCGCGGCCCGGGCGGCGCCGCCCGGTCACGAGGCTCCCCGCGCCGCCCCGTCCGCTCACTTCTGCCGGTCGGCGGCGCCCACCACCCGCTCGGCGCGCCCGCCCACCGTCCCCACCCGCCGCCAGGGCCACCAGGACGGCTGGGCGGCGGCCGCGCCGAAGAGCCCGAGCAGGTAGACCTTCAGCTCCTCCTCCGAGAGGCCGCGCGACAGCTCCCCGTCGCGGGCCACCGAGATGACGCCGGTCTCCTCGCTGACCACCACCGCCACCGCGTCGGTCTCCTCGGTGATGCCGATGGCGGCGCGGTGGCGGGTCCCCAGCGTCTTGCTGAGCGTGGGGTTCTCGCTGAGCGGCAGCAGGCAGGCCGCGGCCAGCACCCGGTTCCCCCGGATGATCACCGCCCCGTCGTGGAGGGGGGTGTTGGGGAAGAAGATCGTCAGCAGGAGCTGCACGCTCACCTGGGCGTCCACCTTGATGCCGGTCTCCACCACGTCCACGAGCCCCGTGGAGCGCTCCAGGACGATGAGCGCGCCGATCTTGCGGATGGAGAGGACGCGCGCCGCCCGGGCGATGTCGCTGACCAGGCGGATCGCCTCCTCCCGCCCCAGCGGGACCCCGAAGCCGCTCACGATGGGGGCCCCCCGCCCGAGCTGCT
This sequence comes from Armatimonadota bacterium, assembly GCA_031081585.1. NCBI lineage: Bacteria > Bacillati > Armatimonadota > Armatimonadota bacterium. Next base: position 130,448 of record JAVHLY010000003.1, on the reverse strand, counting down.
CGAGCAGGCGGCGCAGCTCCGGCTGGAAGAGGATGAGGAAGGCGATGGGGATGACCAGCCCCACGTAGGAGAGGAGCCAGTTGAGCGTGCGCAGGCCCAGCAGCCGGCTCACCGCGTAGACCACGAAGAGGATGCCGAGCCCGATGGCCAGCTGCACCGCCCGGGTCCCCCGGATGAGGGTCAGGATGGTGTAGACCACCAGCGTCACGGCCAGGATGTCGGCCAGGTCGCGGATGGTGAGGTCGAACGGCATCGGTCCCTGCGCGGCCCGCGCGGCCCCCGAGGGCTACGCCACCACCATGGCCAGCAGCGCCTTCTGGGCGTGCAGCCGGTTCTCCGCCTGGTCGAAGACCACGCTCTGCTCCCCGTCCAGCACCTCGTCGGTGATCTCCTCGCCGCGGTGCACCGGCAGGCAGTGCAGCACCACCGCGGTGGGCTTGGCCCGGGCCAGGAGCTGGGCGTTCACCTGGTAGGGGCGGAAGATGCGGGCCCGCTCCTCCCGCTCCGCCTCCTGCCCCATGCTGGCCCAGACGTCGGTGTAGATGGCGTCCACCCCCGCCACCGCCTCGCGGGGGTCGTCCATGAGGGTGAGCGCCGCCCCGGTCTCCCGCCCTACCGCGCGCGCCCGCTCGACGATGCCGGCGTTGGGGCGGAAGCCCGGCGGGGTGGCCACCACTACGTTCAGCCCCACCTTGGCCGCCCCCAGCATCAGCGAGTGGCAGACGTTGTTCCCGTCCCCCACCCAGGCCACGGTGACGTCGCGGAAGCCGCCGAAGCGCTCGTAGAGGGTGAGGAGGTCGGCCAGCGTCTGGCAGGGGTGCTCCAGGTCGGAGAGGCCGTTGATCACCGGGACGCGCGCCCAGCGGGCCAGCTCCACCACCGTGGCGTGCGCGAAGGTGCGGGCCATGATCACGTCCACCCAGCGCTCCAGGTTGCGGGCGGCGTCCGGGATGGTCTCCCGGGTGCCCAGCTGCGCGTCCTGCGGCGCCAGGTAGATGCTCGTCCCCCCCAGCTGCGCCATCCCCACCTCGAAGGTCACGCGGGTGCGCAGCGAGGGTTTCTCGAAGATCATCGCCAGGACCTTGCCCCGCAGCGGCTGCGTGGCCTCCCCGGCGTGGGTGCGCCGCTTCAGGTCGCGGGCGTGGTCGAGCACCGCCCACACCTCCGCCGGGGTCAGGTCGTCCATCGAGATCAGGTCGCGGCCGCGCAGGCCGATCATGCCTCCACCTCCCCGCTCTGCTCAGCTCCCGGCCGGCGCGGCTGCCGCCCGGGCCCGGGCGCGCCCGCCCCTGGCCAGCCAGTCCCCCACCACCTCGCGCAGGCCGGGGCGTGTCCGCTCCTCCAGCTCGTAGGTCACCCGCACCGCCGGCCGGTCCAGCCGCAGCAGCCGGCGCAGGTCCACCGGGGTGCCGATGACGACCGCCTCGGCCGGCGTCCGCCGGATCGTCTCCTCCAGCTCCCGCACCTGCTCCTCCCCGTAGCCCATCGCCGGCACCACCCGCTCCAGGTGCGGGTAGCGGGCGAAGGCCTCGCGGATGGCGCCCACGGCGTGCGGGCGCGGGTCGACCACCTCCGCCCCCAGCGACCGCGCGGCCAGGTAGCCGGCGCCGTAGGGCATCTCCCCGTGGGTGACGGTGGGGCCGTCCTCGACGACCACCACCCGCCGCCCCCGGATCGCCTCCGGGTCGCTCACCGTGATGGGCGAGGCCGCCTCCACCACGGTGGCGCCGGGCGCCAGCCGCGCCACGTTCCGCCGCACCGTCTCCAGGCCGTCCGGCGGCGCGGTGTCCACCTTGTTGATCACCACGACGTCGGCCATGCGGAGGTTGGCCTCCCCCGGGTGGTAGCGCCGCTCGTGGCCGGGGCGGTGGGGGTCGACGACGACGACGTGCAGGTCGGGGCGGATGAAGGGGAAGTCGTTGTTGCCGCCGTCCCAGAGGATGACGTCCGCCTCCCGCTCCGCCTGCCGCAGGAGCGGCTCGTAGTCCACGCCGGCGTAGACCACCGTCCCCCGGCTGATGTGCGGCTCGAACTCCTCCCGCTCCTCCAGGGTCAGCCCCTCCCGGTCCAGGTCCTCCACCGTGGCGAAGCGCTGCACCGCCTGCCGGGCCAGGTCGCGGTAGGCCATGGGGTGGCGGATGACCACCACCCGGCGCCCCGCCTCGCGCAGGATCGCGGCCAGCCGCCGCGCCGTCTGGCTCTTGCCGCTGCCGGTGCGCACCGCGCCCACGCTCACCACGGGGACGGCCGCCTCGAGCATGGTCTCCCGCGGCCCCAGCAGCCGGTACCCCGCCCCCGCGGCCAGGGCCTGGGAGCCCAGGTGCATGACGTGCTCGTGGGTGACGTCGCTGTAGGCGAAGACCACCTGGTCCACCGCCCCGTCCCGCAGCAGGTCGGCCAGGTGCTCCTCCGGGACGATGGGGATGCCGTCGGGGTAGCGCGGCCCCGCCAGCGCCGGGGGGTAGACGCGGTCGGCGATCTCCGGGATCTGGGTGGCGGTGAAGGCCACGACCCGGTAGGTCGGGCGGGGGCGGAAGTAGACGTTGAAGTTGTGGAAGTCCCGTCCCCCCGCCCCCAGGATGACGACGCGGATCTCGTCCATGCTCCTGCTCACGTCCCCAGCATGAAAGAAGGGTGGACGAGCGTCCACCCTCCTCCCGACCGGGCCCGGCGCCCGGTCAGCGCTTGCTGTACTGGAACCCCTTGCGCGCCCGCTTCCGGCCGTACTTCTTGCGCTCCTTCATGCGCGGGTCGCGGGTGAGGAGGCCCTGGGCGCGCAGGACGGGGCGCAGCCCCGCGTCCATGGCGGCCAGGGCGCGGGCGAGGGCGTGGCGCACCGCCTCGGCCTGCCCGTGGATCCCCCCGCCGCGCACGGCGGCGGTCACGTCCACCCGGCCCTCCAGGTTGGCGAGGCGCAACGGCTGCAGCACCGTCTGGCGCAGCAGGTCGGTGGGGAAGTAGGCCTCGACGGGCCGGTCGTTCACCACGATCCGGCCCGTCCCGGGGCGCAGCCAGACCCGGGCCGTGGCCTCCTTGCGGCTCCCGTCGGCGTGCAGCGCCGGGGCGGTCATCACGCTCATCCGTTCTGCCTCCTCCTCGGTGCCCTCGCCCGTCGACCCCCTAGCGCTTCGGCAGCGCCACCGGCTCCGGCCGCTGGGCCGCGTGGGGGTGCTCCGGGCCGGCGTAGACCTTCAGCTTGCGCAGCAGGCGCTGCCCCAGCGGGGACTTGGGCAACATCCCCCGCACGGCCTCGGTGATCAGCCGCTCGGGGTGGCGGGCCAGCAGCTCGGCGGCCGTCACGGAGCGGAGCCCGCCCGGGTAGCCGGAGTGGCGGTAGTAGCGCTTCTGCTGGAGCTTCCGGCCGGTGAGCCGCACCTTCGCGGCGTTCACCACGACGACGAAGTCCCCCTCGTCCCGGTGGGGGGCGAAGGTGGGGCGGTCCTTGCCGCGGAGCATGGTGGCCACCCGGGTGGCCAGGCGCCCCAGCACCTGCCCCTCGGCGTCCACCACCCGCCAGCGGCGGGGGTCCTGCGGTCCGGGCTTGCGCGACGGCATCACGTCACTCCACTCCCTGTAGGCCTCCAGCGGGTAGGCCTCCGGCCGGTCCCGGCGGAACCGGCGCCCCTCGGGGCAAACCGCGCGTCATTGTAGCACATCGCCGGTCCTCGGGGAGATGTGGTGTCCAGGGAGGCAGGGGCACCTCCCGCGCACTCACGACCCCCGCTCGAAGTCCTCGAACACGTCCGAGGGGAGCGGGGCGTCGAAGTCCTCGGGCACCTCGATCCGACCGGCCAGAATCCAGGCGCGCGGTAAGAGGGGTCAGAGCGACCCTTGGCGGAGTGACCCGCCAACAGACCCCTCCACGATCCGGACCGCAACCCCCTCGCTAAGAGCTCACGCTGGCCTCGAGCTCCAGAAACCGCTGCACCAGCGAGGTGGAGAGCGTCTGCTCGAACTCTACGAGCCACCCCATCAGATAGGAGCGGTCCAGGGGTGGTCCTTTGGCGAGGATGGCACGCGCGTCCTCGATGTCTCGGGGCCGGCCGGCGACGATCTTGTGGACCAGGACATCCTCCACGGAAGCAAAGTGCACCGGCACATCGTTTACCACCACCGCTCGCGTCCGGCGCAGCGCCTCCTGCTCATAGGCAGACACGGACAGGATGAAGTCAACAGGGATCTGGGTGGCCGGATCCGCGCAGGGGAGCACGTAGCTTGTCCGCGCCAGAGCCTCTGCGCCTTGTTCAGGGCGGAGGCCGGCGTCATGGACCACGCGCAGCAGCTCGGCCAGCCTGTCGGGCCCCAGTCCGACGGTGATGTCGATATCACGGGTGAGCCTGGGCTCGCCGTAGAGGATCGCGGCGTACCCGCCGATGACCATGTAGGGGATCCCGCCCCGCTCAAGGGCGGCGGCGATCCTCCCCAGGAGGGCGGAGAGTATTGATGGCTCGCGCATAGCGGATGTCCGGTTCCAGGTCCTCCGGCGGTCGCGGGTGGTCGAACGCCCCCACTTCTCGGGCAAACCGCCACATCTCCTCCAGGATCGCCAGGCTGCTCCTGAAATCCGCGGGTCTGCGCAGCCGCCGCAGCTCGAGGGCTTCCAGCTCGGGCGTCCGCCTGACCATCACTGGCCATGATACCGTGCCGGAAGCGCCCCGTGGCGAACGGGCACTTACAGGTCGACCCGGGTGTGGTCGCCCACGTTGAGCCGGCTCGCCCGCCCGATGACCCGCGCCCGCTCGCCGATCACGGCCCCGGTGACCACCGCGTCCTCGATCACCGCCTCCGGGTGGACGATGCTGTCCCGCACGATGGCGCCCACCACCTCGGCGCCCTCGGCGATGGAGGCGTACGGCCCCACCACGCACCGGCTGAGCCGCGCCCCCGGGCTGACGGCCGACGGCGGGAGGACCACCGCGTCGCTGAGGGCGGGGACGGGCGGGGCCTCCAGGTCGAGCAGCTCGCGGTTGGCCAGCAGCAGCGCCTCCACCGTGCCGCAGTCGTACCAGTGGTCGATGGGGAAGGGCCGCATCCGCTCCCCGGCGTCCAGCATGAGCTGGAGTGCGTCCACCAGCCAGTACTCCCCGCGGGCCATGCGCCGCTCCCGGACCATGCGCTCCAGCGCCTCCCGCAGCCGGGCGGGGCGCTGGATGAGGTAGAGGCCCACCACGGCCAGCCGGCTCACCGGCTCCTCGGGCTTCTCCACCAGCTGGCGGACGTAGCCCGCGTCGTCGAGGACGGCCACGCCGAAGCGGCGCGGGTCGGCCACCTTGCGCACCCCGGCCACGCTCTCGCGCTGCCCGAGCAGCTCGGGCAGGGGGGCCCGGACGATGGTGTCGCCGAAGACGATGAGCACCGGCTCCTCCTCGGTGAGGTACTCCCGGGCCACGTACACGGCGTGGCCGTTGCCCAGCGGCTCGGTCTGCTCCACGAAGTGGACGTCCAGGGCGTAGTGGCGGCGGACGTAGGTGATGAGCTGCTCACCGTGGTGGCCGATGACCAGCACCACCTGGCGCACCCCCTTGGCCACCAGCTCGTCCAGGATGTGGGCCAGGATGGGCTTCCCGGCCACGTGGAGGAGAGGCTTGGGGTGGGTGAGGGTGTGCGGCCGCAGGCGGGTGCCCAGGCCGGCGCAGGGGATGATGGCCTTCACGCTCTCCAGTGTACTCGGGCGGGGCTAGCGGCCGGCAAAGCGGAGGACGTGCCCGACCGTCCGGGCCAGGATGACCAGGTCCAGCCACAGGTTGGCGTGCTTGATGTAGTAGAGGTCGTACTGCAGCTTGATCAGCGCGTCCTCGACGGAGTCCCCGTACTCGTAGTTTACCTGCGCCCACCCGGTGACCCCGGGCCGGACGGCGTGCCGGGCGCGGTAGAAGGGGATCTGCTTTTCCAGGTGGGCGACGAACTCCGGCCGCTCCGGCCGCGGGCCGATGAAGGACATGTCGCCGCGGAGGATGTTGATGGCCTGGGGGAGCTCGTCGAGGTGGAGGCGGCGGAGCCAGCGGCCGACCCGGGTCACCCTGCGGTCGTCCGCTTCCGCCCACCGCGGCCCCTCCGGCTCCGCCTGGGGGTGCATCGTGCGAAATTTAAGCAGAGTGAATGGCCCCCCCCCGCGGCCCAGACGCGTCTGCCGGTAGAAGACCGGTCCTCGGTCGTCGAGCCAGATGGCCAGACCAACGACCGGTAGAAGCAAGGCCACGATCGCCGCCCCAAGCAGACCAATGGTGAAATCCGTCGCCCGCTTCAGCACCTGGTAGCTGAGGCTGAGCTCGCGATGAACGGGAAAGACGACATGCAGCCCGCGGCCAGCGTGCTCGACGGGCACGCGCCCCGTCAGACGCTCGTACAGGGAGGCCATCGCAATAACTTGTACCCCTTGTTCCCGGCAAGCCACCAGGGCCTGCAGCAACTCGCCGCTAATCGCCTCGTAGCGGGTGATGGCGACAATGACCTCGTTGATGCGGTACATTCGGACGGCCTCGGCCAACGCCTCCCACGTCCCCAGGACCGGCAGCCCTGCCACAGGTGATCCCTGCTTTGCAGGGTCATCGTCAATGAACCCAACGAGCTCATACTCAGAGTCGGCGCGCTCCCGGATGGCATCCACCAGCGCGCGGCCCGCCCACCCGGCGCCAACGATCACGGCTCGCTGGCGGAAAACCGGCTGTGCCACAAGGAGCGCATAAGCGGTACGGCCAACGCCGACCAACCCTACGGTCGCCAGGATAAAAGAAGCAGCAGTCAAACGTGACGTGTGCAGAGCTGGGGTGACCAATGGTACCGCTAAGTAGAGAGCGGCGACCGCGAGGGAGAGCGCCGCAGTGTGCGGAACACTTGACCGAACCTGCGAGGCTCGTCGCAAGTCATAGGCACCGAATAGGAATGCGGCTGCAGTCCACAGAGCCAGCAACAGGAGAAACCACACGGGCCGTTCGGCCACTGTCCTCCAGGAGAAGGGTAGGCCCAACCGCCAACTGAGTACCGCCAGCAGCGCCACGCAGGTTCCCGCAAGGTCGGCAACGAATAAAACAAGTTTTCTCTCCGACAGAGGCAGGGGAAATTGGCGCCTTCCGCCGGAAGAGGTCGACAACCGGCCAGTGGAGGGTGCGCCGGGGGGGACTCCAGCCTGTTCCCTGGTCAGGTTCTCATGCATTGCCCAGTCAAGACGTTCACGCTCGGGAGGCACTGATAGGCTACGGCTACCACCTTCCAACTGATTTCCTTGAGCCTGAATTCCTTGAGCCCGATCCAGATTCCTGCCTGCCCGCACACCTGGTGAGGGCCTAAGGAGATCCCTGGGCGAGAACCTCACCGTAAAGCTGCGCCACGGCTCCAGCGATGACGCGGACGTCAAAGGCCCTGACGCGGTTCAGAGCGTTACGGGAAAAAGTCTCCCGAAGTTGTTCGTCTTCCAGGATCATCTTGATGGCTCCGGCTAAAGCGTCCGATCGCCTGGGAGGAACAGTTAGGCCTGTCACACCGTGCGGGCTGGCCCACTCAACTCCGGTGCCCAATTCCGTGTTCACTACCGGCACCCCTCGGGCCATCGCCTCTAACTGGACGATGCCGAAAGCCTCCGTGCGCTCCACCGAAGGGAGGACGAAGACATCCGCGATGTCATAGTACGAGCCCAGATTCAGGTCCGACACGGCCCCAACCAAACGGACTCGCCGGGCAAACTGAGGACCGCCTGACACAACTCGATCACGGATGGCGGCCTTCAGCGGGCCGTCACCGACCAAGACGAGTGTTCCGCGAATCTCGCGCATCGCGTCGACTAGATACTCCAATCCTTTGTAGTACACAAACCGTCCGACGAACAGGACGATCCTCTCCTCCGGAGAGATGTTGAGTTTCATCCGGAGCTGCCGCGCTGCCTCGGGATTGCCTCTACGGTGACGCGTAAGGTCTATGGGCGGGGGAATCACGACGCACTTTCCCAGAACAGGGCGCAGGTGCTCCGACTGCATGTAGGGTGGCGACGACACGATGATCCGGTCAGCCCGCTCGACGATCGACCGTAGCAACGGCAGATAGACCCATTGGAGCCGCTTTTGCCGCACGACATCGCTGTGGTAGTGCACGATGGTTCGCGTACGCTGCAGCACGGGTGCTGCAGCCATCGCTGCAGCTGCGCCCAAAGGAAATGGCATGTGCAGGTGAACGAGCGAGTACTCGCGTGCTAGGCGAAAGAAGGCGGCCAGGAAAGTTGGAGAGATGGGCATCCCCATCGTCATTCCAAGACTAGCACAGCGGATGACAGGGACGCCGTTGACACGCTCATGGCCGCCAAGGCCTCGGGGGGAGCAGCAAAGCACTGTAGCCTTGACTCCCTCATAACGGCACAGCCCTTCTGTCAGATCCTGCACAACCCGCTCTACGCCTCCGATCCAGGGGTGGTACAGCTTGTTTACGTGCAGGACGGCCTGCCGGCTATCCATGGCACACCGGGTGTCCACCACGCGGTGCGTTTCCCGTGCTTCGGTGTGAGGGAATTCAGTCATCGTGGAACGGAATTCGCCCCGACCGCCGGACATGCCAGATCCGTGCCGCTCGTGCGGCGTGAGCGACGAGACCAACCGCGGGCATCGTACCTTGAACACGCTTCTCCCAATTCCACTTGCCCCAGGTCAGCAAGAGCCAGGTCAGAGGAAGACGGATGGGGAACCCTCCGAAATAGGGTGGAGTGACCGGCCAACCAGGAGCGATCCGGCGGTGAAGCATGGCCATGTAGATACCGTTGAGGTACGTCAGCCATAGGTCAAGCAGGGGTTTCCATCCACACCGCGCAGCTTCTCTCGTGATCGCTGCCCAATCGATTGATTGCATATCACTTAACCGTTTTACCTGAATTAGATCGAATAGCGTGATGACTGCAGTCTCGTGTGTGGAGTGAGCAATAACCAACAGGATCTCCGCCTCTCCCGACGGGTAATAGAGTGCATCCCGGGAAACTGCCCGCTCCCAGAGCCAGGCCTCACCTACCGTCTCCATTGCGGCTTCATGTACGCCCCCAACATACAAGTCAACTGGCAGCAGGTCCGGCGCCCGCCACTCCCACTTCTGCTGTTCCACTTGCCGCAGCCTGCCATGTTCGGCTAGGATCTCGGCGAGCCGCCTTCGATCGGTGTCCGGAACGATCACATCAACGTCCGATGGCAGACGAGGAACCGGAGAGGATAGAAAGGATTTGATAATCATCAGCCGGAGACTGTGACGCCTGCAGGTCTCGTTCAGCCACTCCACCGTCTGGGCCCACCGACCATAACGATCGGACACATCGCGAAACTCTGTCTGGCCGTCACCCCTGGCCTGGGCGATGGCATACGCCAGTCGGTTTCTCCGTGCCACACGAATGACATCCGCCTTGGGGGGTTTCAGCACGGCGAGGAGGCTCGCCCGTCGCGTTCTTACCTCAGGATCCAATAGCCCAAGCAGCGTCAGGGTAGCGGCGTCGAGCCTTGACCTTTGACTGATCAGATCGAGCAGATCGGCCAGGCCCCGAGCCAGCGCTTCGGGGCTCTTTGCCCCGTCGAAAGGGTACACTACAGCCGGCGCCTGTCCGAGCACCGCCATGTATGCCTCTGCCTGGCGCCGCAGGTACTCAAGCCCCCATTCTGGCTTGCGGTCGCGAACGATCTCCGGGCGCACGTCGACGTAGACCACGCCGTCCACGCGCGGCATCAGCCGCGCGAGCCAGGCTAGGAACCGCCGGCCGGAAGTCGCCACGCTGTGCAGATATACCAAGTAGTCGTAAGGACACCGGTCGCACAACACTATCCCTGGACGATGGCGGAGATGCCGAAACCAGACGATCCAGGCATCCAGCAAGAACAGCCCCGCTTTCACCCAGAGGACGAGCAGACCCGGCCGCGGGGGAGTATCGCGGTACGCATGGTCGTGGGCACGGCCTCGGTGCCAGGGACTCGCCCGACGGAGCACTGGGAGGATCCCCTCGGCGTCGGGATAGTGAACGACCTCGACCGGCAAGATCTCCCGGAGTCGCTGCAACACGGTGGTCTTGCCACTGCCTCCCAGGCCAGTTACGGCAACGATCATCCGCGTCGTCCCGTCGTCGGATCCGTTCCCGTACGCAACCGCCGATCGGACACCACGAGCACCAGAAAGAGTATGGAAGTGTAGAGGACCAGCCAGGGGAGGAGCAGAAAGATATACTCCAGCCGACCTGCCACGGCCAGTATGATGTAGACAAGAAAGTGCTTCGTTCGGTTGTACCCAGCGAGGTTCTTGAGATCGCGTTTCCATCCGCTTGCTGTGGGGAAGAAGCTTGCCGCTCCTGACATGTAGTGCCAGAACATGAAGGCATGTGCCCAGAACAGCAAGGGTCCTGCCGCCGATGCAAGAACGAGCCAACCTGGGGGAACGGACACCATCAGAGCCGCCAGAAGGAGGATGAGCTCCCCTAACCTGTCCAGGAAACTATCCAGATAGGCACCGCGCATCGACGAAAGTCCCTGGGCCCGGGCGAGATCGCCATCCAACTTGTCGAGAAAGTAGGCGAGGTATAGGGTTGCCGCCGTCACCGCCCGGCCCGCTATTCCAACAGGGGGAGCGGTGAGTATGATGGCGCCCGCTGCCGCAACCGTGGTGAGCAGGCTCATCATCGAGACGTGGTTCGGGCGGAGGGCTGTTCTCGCCAGCGCGCGAGCCAGCCGGCGCGAACCCCAACGGAACAGCAGCCGCTCCTCGGGAGAGCTGTAGGTCAGGGAGGACGCGCCCGGCTGAATCCCAGCAAGGGACGGATCAGGCGAGAACATCGTAGATTCAGTCATCTGGGCTGCCGGTACCAGGGCCGAAATGGGCATGTACTGGCGGGGCGGCCATCTCTGCCAATTGCATCAGGGACATGTAGCGCACGGTGAAGTTACCGTGCAGCAGCCTCAGCACCTGCCGCAGGTTCGCCCAGCTCCGATCCGTGATACCGTTTTCCATTCTTTCCCACCCGTACCGATAGACCATGTGCCCCTTGGCGAAGACAACCCCGCGCTGCGCGGCAAGCCGAAGTGCGACCTGCGGCTCTTCAACGATGCTGTAATTCTGTGGAGGGATCAACATGCCTTCGACGGTACCGACCGAGGAGATGCGGAGCCGTGAAGGGAATGGCGAAAACACAGCATATTGCAGCGTCTTGAGAGCCTGAATCGTGCCACCGGACACCCCCCAGCCCGGCGGCCGGAAAGCTTTGATGAAGGGAATTCCGGCTTCTCGAAAGATCGCTTCAGCGCTCTGGAGCCGCCAGAGCGCCTCCGTCTCATCTGCGTCGGCGAACTCCTGGCCGTGTGCGTACCTGGAGGGGTTGCAATGCGTGTACCCGTGCACGGCGACCTCCAAGCGGCCTTGCGACGACAGATCGCGGACGACCGCGCACCAGCGCGGGTGGCGATCTAGCCGATAGGGCTCCTCGGTCAGCGGCTGCACAACCGGCCTACCCAGAAACTCCTTTAGGAGGTACCAGGGTCGCGGCCCGCGCCGAGGCTGATCCTGCCAGTTAGGTACTGTGAACAGTGTGATCACCAGCCCGGGAAACTCGTCGAGCAGATGTCGCAGCCGCCGGAAGGCTCCGCGATCCGGATCACCCCCGAAGTCCGGGTTGACCTGGGGATGGAAATCGTCGAAGTTGAGATTGAAGTAGACGATCTCAGGCAATATTGGCGCTCCGAACGTGATGCTCCAGGACTTTCTGATACAGTTGAACGGTTTGCGAGGCGATCACATCCCAGGTAAACTCACGGGACAGGGCTTGGCCTCTTTCTCTGAGGAACTGAGCCAGATCGGAGTCCTGCCACAGACGCTCGATTGCCGTCGCAAGCGCCGTGACGTCTCCAGGCGGAACGAACCAAGCTGCTCCGGCGGAGATAAGGTGGTCAGGAGTCCAACGAGTTCTCGTAGTAATGACTGCGGTTCCGGCAGCCAAGGCCTCGAGCAGGGTGCTGCGGCGCAAGGTGGCCCCTTGCGGATAGGGCAGGCAGGCGATGGAGCATCGCACCAAGCGCGCGGCCACCTCTTCTGACGACAGGCAAGGATACCAGACGACCTGGTCCGCAATCGCGAGGCGGTCGGCCAGATCGCGGAGGTGGCGGTGGTAGCGCTGGTGCGGATCAAAGGCGCTGAGGATGTGCAGGCGCACGTGCCTGAGACGCGAAGCGACGCGGGCCACTGCCATGAGCAACACTTCCAGGCCCTTACCGGGGTAGAGAATCCCAAGGTAGGCGAGAGCATGCGCCTCTCGTGAAGGCTGGCCATTCCGCAAGGCTTGTTCGATCGGAAGTGTCGGCCCAATCGGGATGTGGTGAAATCGGGCCTTGGCGCGAGGGAATAGCCGTCGGGCAATGTCCAGGTCACGAGGATTGGGAAAGATAACGTGCTCCGCTCCAGCAATGAGCGCAGCCCCTCGCGCGAAGCTGAGCATACGGCCCTCGGTGAACTCGTGGAGTGTCAGCAGTACGGGTGCGCGCCGGTAAGTCATCCGAAGAAGAGGAAAGAGCAGGACGCTGCGCAGGCGATCTCGCCGCACCGGTAGCTGGACATGGACGACATCCGGACGGATTTGCTCTAACCGATCGCTCACCAAGCGCCAGTGAAGCGGACTCGCGTCAAGAGTGATCACCCGAGGATCGTCGGGGTGCAATCCCCGACCCCCTCCCTGCCCGTGCTCCCAGGTGATCACGGTAACCTCGACCCCTTGAGCCACCAGTGCCCGTGCAAGGAAGGCGGTGTGGAATCCCACGCCGCACTGTACCGGAGGGTACGTGCCGGTGACCAAACTCACGCGTAAAGGACGGCCTTCAATCATAGGTGACCATCCGGGACACCCGGCCGCTGAAGAGCAACGCTCCTAGTCGACCATAGGCTGCCGCGCGAGCCCGCAGAAGAAGCAAAAGCGGAAATACAGCCACCAATGCCATCTGCCGCCGGCGCAGCGCCAGAAACCAGGCTTCGCGGGATTCAGCATGCACGAGAATTGGACCGATGCTCTCCGCCAACAGGCCGACGCCGCCCGCAGCGACGAGAATCGGTGAGGCCAAAACGCCAAACGCTAAGAGGAGAGGAGCCATCGTCATATAGGTATTCCATATGAGGAAAACCGCCATACGCCATCCACGGGGCCAGAACCCCCAACGCTCCATGAACCGGCGACGAGTCAGGTTTCCCCGGAAGACCCTCCGCAGGAATCCGCGCAGTGTGTGCGGATCGGCATGGTAAAAGTGGAGGTCGGGGGCCCAGACAACTCGCAGACCGGCCTGCTCAATCCGCAGAGCGAAGTCGGCGTCGTTTCCGATCGTGCAAGCGGGGTCGTAATAGCCTATCCGCTCGAAGACTTCCCGCCGCACCAGGTGACACCCGTAAGTTGGCCGAACTCCTCGCCGCCGAAGCCGGTAAGTCGCTTCACGCCGAACTCGAGCATAGTCAGCAATCAAACCCCTCACTTCAGGATGCACTCGAATCTCCCCACAGGAGACCGCCATAACCTCGGTGTCCCGGAAATATGCGAGGCCGCGCTCGACATACTCGGCTGGGTAGACAGCATCGGCTTCTCCATGTACGATGATCTCTCCTCGCGCCGCTTGTGTGCCTGCCGTCCGAGCCGCGGCTTCCCCCCGACATCGGTCGTGACGGATAACCCGCACGGGATACCGCGATGCCACGTCGGGTGTGTTGTCCGAAGATCCATCATCTACCACGATTACTTCGATCTTCCTGTACGTCTGGTTCAGAAACGACTCCAACGAGCGATTGATCCACCACGCCTCGTTATGGGCAGGGATAACAACGCTGACCAACGGGTGGTCGGTCATATCGCACGCGCGACGATCCATAAAGCGCGGAGCATTAGATATCCCACGTACTTCGCCAGGGTTCGCGCGGTGAGCTGCCAGGGAGTATCCAACGAGTGAAACACCTTTAGGGTTCGAAATCCCACTCTTTCCATTTCTCCCAGGTAAACCCTTGCGGGATAGTAGTTCGTTTCGGCAACCTTGCGGCGGTAGTAGACCGCTCGAGCCATGTTCCCCAATCGATTGAGTAGCGTACCGGTCCGGACCACTAGGATTCCGCCTGCGACCAAGACCCGACGACACTCCCATAGAGCAATACGCATGTCCTCGACGGCCAGATAGTTTAGAACGCCCAAGGCAGCGACGCCGTCAAAGACTTGATCTCTGAAAGGCAGCGCCCGTGCATCGGCGACCACGCACTTTCCACTCCTCCAGGCCTTAGCACCGCCTGAAGGGATATGTGAGTAGTCAAGGTAATCGCATCCAACCACTCTCACGGAAGCAGTAGGCAGGGCCTCAATTAATCCACCCGTCCCGCATCCAATGTCCAGGACCGAACGACAGTCGTTCCGCTGGAGAATGGCCGCTGCTTTGCGATGAACCGGGGAGACAGCCGCCGACGGCCGCTGCCGGAGGTAAACATCTCGGTAACGATCCGCGGGTAACGAGCTACCGCGGCGAGCCATCAGTGAGGCCGCCCTTCTAGCGGACGCATCGCGGCCAGACTCAGCCCTGCGAACAATGCTAGCTGCAACCTCGATCCGCCTGCCACGTAGCCAAACGTTAACAGGATTGCCTGCACGATGAACGCTAGCCGGAGGCTCATCAACCACACGGAATCCGAGTGAAATGTACTCCGGCGCCATACGATCCAGCAGAGCGTTCCAAACCAGGTCAGCAGTGCCAGGAAGCCGATCAGTCCGGTTTCCGCAGCTGTCTGCAACCAGACGCTATGTGGAGCGAGGTTTGGCGTCATCCCATGACCCTCAGGAAAGATCCCAGTATATAGGAGATACCTGCCAAAGTTCTCCGCCCCCACACCGGTGAGCGGCTGGGAAACAAACATATCCCACGCTGCGCGGGCCAACTCAAGCCTTAGACTTATCCGCAGCACCTCCGTTGCTCTCGCCACCAAAACCTCGTTTAGAGCACCCCAGAGCAGGGCTAGCACGACGAGAACAACACCGAGACCGGGCCTTAACGACAGGGAGGTCACCGCCTCAGATCTTCCGCGCCACAGCAGGTACCCCAGAGAAGCGACCAAGCCTGCTGCTGCGGTTCGTGAGAGCGAAAGAAGCGTCAGGGCTAGGCAAACGAGCCCCATGAGCCTGCCCCAGCGCCTCGCTCGAAATGGAGCGGTCAGCACGACCACCAAGAGAGCGTCGGCTCCCGAGATTCGCCTAAACGCAGTTAGAATGACACTGCTCCGTGGCCACGAAGTAAATTCTCCGGAAAAGTATGGGCGAACGAAGTCGAGATAGAATGTCCCCACAATGGTAAGCAGTGTTGTGAGGATCAGGATGATCCAGATCTGCTGGAACCGCCTCATCGAGGAACAGTAGGTCAAGACAACCCACGATAGCCCGATGATTTCCACCCACTTCAGCACTCCCTTGAGAAGGACCGCGCCGGGGTCCATCGCCACCAGACCCGAAATCAGGATTGAGCCCAGGACCGCGCTGCTGGCCACCGCATAAGCTCCAATCGCCGCTTTGTTCGCTACCGTCATACGCGCACGAATCGAGGTAGACAGCAGGATCAGTGCCATTGGCAGGGCGATGAGTTCTAGGACATGAACGTTGACATTGCTAATCTCCAACATCGCCGCTCTTCAATCCAGTGTCAGCGATGGACCATGCGCCGTCCGGTCGGAAGCACCGAGAGCACGTCCGAAAATATCGATCATCTGTCGAGCATATTTCTCCCATGAGAATGTCATCTGCACAAAACGCTGTCCTGCTCTCGCAAGGCGCAGGCGTAGCATATCATCTTCAGCGACCTTGCGCAACTGTCGCGCCAACTCTCCAGGAGCCCTGGGAGGAAAGAGGAGAGCAGTCTCGTCCTCTGTCAGGACTTCAGCCACACCTGCTCCTGTAGACACGACGGCGGGAGTGCCCGCCGCCATAGCTTCTAAAGGTCCCAGTCCCCAAGTCTGGCGCTCATTCGGGAAAACGAAGACGCTCGCCAGCTGATAGAGAGCGATCAGTTCCCGCTCATCCAGTAGCCGGTCCAAGAAGTGGATGTGATCGGCGACCCCCAGCTGCTTGGCGACCTCTTGCAACATTCTTTTGTATTGAGGGGCGTACACAAAAGTCCCAGCAATGAGGTAAGAGATATCGACGCCATGGGCCCGAACCTGCGCAACAGCTCTTATAGCATCCTCAAAGCGACGATGCGGGTATGCAACACCAAGGGAAAGGCACCGGAAACGGCCATCCAGCCACCGTCGGACAGCGTCGTCAGCGAAATCGATCGCTAGGGGCGTTGCAAGTTTCTGCCACTCCACTCCACTGCGAACAATCGCTGCTGACCTGCCGTACAAGCGGGCGACAATCTGGGCGCTTTGCTGATCCAGGACGGCAATCTCCGCCACCTTACTGACGAAACGTCGGTGGTAGCGCAGGTACAATGCCGAGACAGGCGTTGGTTCCTCGTGCCTTTGGAATCGGGTCAAAGGGTCATTACACATCCAGACGATAGGAACGCGAAGGCGACGTGCAGCCAAGACGACTGCGGGCTCTACGAATAGCCCGTGAGGGTTTAAGATTCTTACATTAGCAGGAAGCAGTTGAGAGAGCCTCGATCTCCATAGGAACGCACGCGCGAGACGAGTGAGTTTGTCACGGACTCCGGCCCCGAGCAAAACCCTACTTGGGCGACTTTCGCCATTCCCTGCCTGTACCCGTTTCAAACTAACGATCTCCAGGTCCTTGCAGATCTCGGGAAAACAACTATCAGGTGCATAAAGATATGTGTAGACCGTGGCCTTCCAGCCAAGATGTTGCAGTGTCCTGGCCAGCATGAGAAGTTGCCGCGTCTCCCCGCCCCGACCGATCAGATATTCTGCCAGAATCGCGACTCTCATGCAGGCCACGTATTGGGGATCAGGATCCGTCGTATCTGCGCGAAAACCGATTCCGTCTCTGTGTAGTCAAAGATGCGCCGCCACGCAAGCACGACCACTGCAGCCGCCAGAGCAAGGGAACCCATGGCTTGAACCGCAGGAGGAATGGGCAGGAGGTACACGGAGAAGCCCGCCGTTGTCACAACGCCCAGGAGAACCACCGTCCACGGGAATCCCGTGGCGGTCAAGGCCGGGCCGATGGCGGGCAGTGTCCTGCGAGCTACGTAAGCGAAAAAGAGCGCATCTAGGAGCAGCCAGAAACTCCACGCGGTCGCGGCCCCCAAGAGGGCGAAGTGCGTCACCAGCAGCCAAGCAGAAATTACGCGTAGCGGCAATTCGACCAAATAAGCCTTAGCGATGCTCGCTGTCCGTCCCATCCCCTGTAGAAAGCTGTATGCCACCCACGTTCCAGCATTTACTGCTATGCCCACAGTTAGCACCCGCAGGGCCCAGGTGCCGGCCTCGGCCACGTCCGGACCCATCCATACCCTGAGTATCTCCGGCGCCAACAGGATGACCAGGATAGCACCCAGGCCCATGATAAAGACGAGGTACTTCGTGGCGCGAGCGAATAGCAGCGCTGTTCGTTCAGCATCGGCCGAGCTCAGCGCCGCGAATGCCGGGAACAGCGCCATCGCCGCACTCGAAGGGACGATCCACAGCCTAAGCACCATTTCGTGCGCAACTGTGTAGTATCCGACGGTAGAAACGGAATAGAAGGCACCAAGAAAAAACCTATCGACGTGGAGCAACACTGGGAAGAGAATGTTAGGAATAATCAACCATCCTCCGAAACCAAGCAGCTTTCTAACCCACTCTCCGTCTATATGAGAGAATCGCAATAGGACGGGATGACGTCGCACGACGGCCCATCCCGTAACTAAGAAGCTCCCCGCCACCACAACAAGCAGCCCACTCACCAGAGCATCCAAAGACCACCCCAACACTGCTCCGAGAGCCGGCAGTGCAAATAGCAGAGCGTTCGTCGTTGCTCGGATGAGATTGACGAGATCAAACCGCTGGTCTGCCTCGAGGACTCCTCGAAGACCGGGAATCATAACCGCAAATGGCATCAGCAGAGCGAGTTGATTGAACATTCGGTTCGCCTCATCCTTTAGCCCTGGCGGAATGACAAAGATGCGAGAGGCGAGGAGGGGGGCAATCAGGCTGAGCCCAATAGCGGCTACAAGGCCCAGCAGCAATAGAAGAGCAATACCGGCATGGACGACAGCTGGCAATGCCGTGACATCCCGACGGGCTAGCGCCTCAGCTGAGTACTTGGTGATCGCACGCCCCAAACCGAGATCGGCCAGACTGAAGTATCCCAAGAGCATCCAAGCCAGTGACAGTATCCCAAACCGTTCGGGGCCCAATCCCCGGAAAGCAACGGGCAGAGCAAGGGCACCAACGAAGAGAGGCAGGGCCTGCCCCATGAGGTTCAGAAGAGTATTTCGGGCGATCACAGATTTTGGGGTCGTGCGGGATCCATTCGGAGTGCCTCTACGGTCTCGCCGATTCCCTGTTCAAGTGGGACGATTGGCCACCATCCAAGGCGGCGTGCCAAGTCGTTGATCACGCGGGCGCTCAGGATGTTGTTCGAAACATGCTCGACCTCCACGACGTAGCCGAACTTCCGATGCATCATGGCCAGGACTTCCCGCAGAGGAACGGATTGAGCACTGCTCACATTGACAATCAAGTTGTCCCAGCTCATTCCACTTGCACGCACTAGTGCTTCCACCACGTCCCGAACATGGATAAAATCGAGCGCACTGTCAGCAGAGATGCTCAAGCGCACCGGGCGTCGATCAAGAAATCCCAACGCCAGATCGTAGATAGGATTCTTCACCATTCGAGGTCCATAGACCCAGGAAGGTCGGAGAATCGTCCAGCGAAGTCCGAACCGCCGTCCGTAAAGTTGTGTGTAGGACTCGGCCGCAAGCTTGCCTGCCGCATATGGAGATGTGGGCTCAGTGGGCGTGTCCTCATCCGCATCGTAGAGATTGGAGTACACGCGGCACGTGGAGAGCAAGACGATCTTGCCATGCCCACTCGCCCGCAGGGCCTCCAGCAGATTGACGGTTCCTAGAACCGAGATACGCGCGTCCGCTATCGGGTTTTGATAAGAGAACCACACGCCAGGACTCCCGGCTAGATGGTACACGACATCGCTGTCGACTAGCCAATGCTTCAACCGAAGCCCTGCTGTTGCTACATCGGCCTCGTAGATCGTCACATCCTTAGCCTCGCGCCAGGTATGGGGGAGTCGATCGCAGGATCGGACCACCAATTTTAGCGCACACCCCTGCTCACGGTGCAGGCGTTCCGCTAACCAGGTGCCTATGAAGCCGGTCGCGCCAACAATACTGACAATCATGCTGGCTGAAGGCGGTTCCGCGCAAAGAAATGCCGATGTTCGCTCAGATGAAAGGGAGCATCCCACACTTCCGGTTTCCCCTCCAGGAACCTCCGCCACCTCTCGAGATCGGCTTCGACCATGATCTTCATGAGACTATGAAACTTGACCCGAGGTGACCACCCCAGCACTCGATGCGCCTTCCCGGCATCTCCCACGAGCCAGTCAACGTCAAGCGGGCGTCTCAGCGCGTCATCGACACGCAGATAGGCCTCATAATCGAGCCCCAAGTGCCGAAAGCACTCCTCAACCATCTCCAGAACCGAATGACCTTCTCCCGTACAAATAACATAGTCATCGGGAGCAGGTGCCTGGAGCATCAACCACATGCTCTCGACGTACTCCGGTGCATAACCCCAATCTCGCACTGCGTGCACGTTCCCCAGAACGAGTTCTTTGTCCAACCCCAGCGCAATCTTCGCTGCTGCATTAGAGATTTTTCGACTAACAAATTCCAGACCACGAAGCGGAGACTCATGATTGAACAGGATGCCATTAACAGCGTAGAGTCCATATGCCTCGCGATATATTCGGGTCACTTGGTACCCGTACAACTTAGCCGCGCCGTAGGGTGAGGCCGGGGTTTTTTCTGAATCCTCTCGTAGCGGAAGATGATCCGGCCGAACACGTCCAAAGATCTCCGATGTTGACGCCTGGTAGAATCGGATACCGCGGGGATTGAGCGTGCGAATAGCCTCCAGGCACGTTACCACTCCCAGCCCATCCACCTGTCCTGTTGCAATGGGAATCTCGAAGGACGTTCCGATAAAGCTCATGGCTGCTAAGTTATAAATCTCGTCAGGAGCAATTCTCTCGATTAACGCGAGAAGGGAGGGGAAATCAGTCACATCCCCGGGCGCCAGATTTACGCGCTCTGCCAAGCCTAGAGCGTGCAATCGCCAGAAGTTCGGGCTGGCGCTGCGGCGGTACATTCCGAAGACCTCATACCCTTTGTCAAGGAGGAGCTGTGCGAGATAGGCTCCGTCCTGACCTGTGATCCCGGTAATCAGCGCACGGCGCCCCATGAGCTGGTCACCGATGTCGTAAGAAGGAAGTGATGCAGGAGACGATGTAGGCACGATCCTCCTCCGTGACGCCATGGTGGTTCCCGAACAGAAGGGCATTTCGGCCGATTTCGGCGGCGTTTGACAGGGCCCCAACCCTCCGATGTCCATACAGCCGCATCACCGGTTGCGCGGCCATATTCCCCGCCATGATTGGCCGTGTCTCGATGCCGTTCGCCTCTAGCGCTCTGGCGAGTTCTCTCCGACCAAAGCCCGCTCCGGGCAGGATCCGCAGCGGATAGCTGAACCAGACATGCCGGCCGCCCGCATGTTCGTCGGCGATGGCCAAGCGATCCTGGTACGGACTCAAATGGTCGCGCCAGTAGGCCGCATTAGCCCGGCGTATCTCGATGTAAGCTTCCAACTTCTCCATTTGATGGATACCAAAAGCACCCTGAATTTCCGTTGGCCGGAAATTATAGCCCGCCGTAACGAACAGAAAGCGAGGATCAAAATCCGGGCATCTCGCTGCCCAGGCCTCTCGCGCTATCATCTCACGCACCCAGCCATGAGCACGCAGGGACCGCGCTAGATCAGCAAAATCGTCGTTGTTGGTCACCACGAGACCGCCTTCAATGGTGCTGATATGATGTGAGAAGAAGAAGCTAAAAGTCGCCACGTCGCCGAAAGTTCCGACCTTGCGTCCGTGGACCATGGCCCCTGGTGCTTCGCAAGCGTCCTCGATGACAAAGAGACCATGTTCCTGAGCCACGGCGAGGACGGCATCCATGTCGACAGGTCGGCCCAGGAGGTGCACCACGATCACTGCACGAGTCCGAGGTGTGATCGCCTTCTCGATCTCTTCAATGGAGATGTTGAATGTCTCAAGATCGACATCTACAAAAACCGGAATTGCCCCTACCTGGAGTACGGGAAAGACAGTGGTCGACCATGGCACGGCAGGCACGATGACTTCGTCACCCGCTCGAAGATGATTGGCCAGCTCGGGATGACTAAGAAGACTCAGGGCGATTAAGTTTGCACTGGACCCAGAGTTGACCATGACTGCATGCCGAACTCCGAGATATGCCGCAAACAGCCGCTCAAACTGCTTCACTTTCTCGCCCATCGTGACCTGCCCAGAGAGGAGCGTGTCAATAGCTTCACAGATCTCCTGCCATCCATACGTGGGAACACTGAGCGGTATTCGCCATTGGCTGGTCCTCTCCAAGGGCCGGAGAGCCAGGTACTCCCTCACCCATCGCTGAATCTCGAGGGAAATCGGCTGCACGGCCTGCCCGGCCGCTGCCACCTCCTTCATCACTCTGTCCCTTTCGCTAGGGTGCTTGGAACAGGAGTACTCTGCGTAGTCCGGTGATAAGCAATGATACGCTCAAGCATCTCGGGGAGGTCCATACTCGGTTCATAGCCTATAGTTCGTTGGATCTTCGTTAGGTCAGGCAGACGCCGAGGCATGTCTTCGAAGCCCTCTTCGTACGCTTCATCGTAAGGAACGAATACAATTTCGGAGCGACTACCAGCAAGCTCTTTTATCAACCGCGCCAGCTCCAAGATGCTTATCTCCTTCGTGTGACCGACATTGAAAACCTGCCCCACAGCATCCGGGGAGCGGATCAACGCCACCATGGCATTCGCTACATCTCCCACCCATGCGAACGATCGACGTTGCGTGCCGTCACCATAAACCGTTATCGGTTGCCCAGCCAAGGCTTGGCGGACGAAACGGGGGACGACCATTCCGTACTGTCCCGTCTGCCGCGGACCGATTGTGTTGAAAAGGCGGACGACGATCACGGGCAGTGCCTTTGTCTTGAAATAGGCCTGGGCGAGGAACTCGTCAATAATCTTTGATGCGGCATAGCACCAGCGAGATCTTGAGGTCGGCCCCAGTACCAGATCATCTTCCTCGCCGAATCGGGGTCGATCGAGTTTTCCATATACCTCGGACGTCGACGACAACAACACGCGCTTTTGCTTTCGCGCACACAACCCTAAGACAAGCTCGGTAGCCTTGATGTTTGTCTCGATAGTCCGTACTGGCTCCTCCACGATGAGTCGCACACCCACTGCAGCAGCCAGATGAAAGACCGCATCGGCTTTATCGACGAGCTCCATCATCAAGGAACGGTTCATCACGGTGTCTAGTACGTAGGAGAATCCTGGATGTTCCCGCAAGTGAGCAATATTCGCAATGCTGCCTGTCGAAAGATCGTCAATGATTTCCACCGTCCAAGAATCGGCAAGCAGCGTTTCAGCCAAGTGGGAACCGATAAATCCGGCCCCTCCTGTGATCAGCGCGTGGGGCATGGGTTCCACACCTTCTCAGAGGCTCCAGTAGAGAATGTCATTGTCCGCGAAAACGTCACGAAAAACTCCCTTCACATCGACGAACACAGGCCGGCCATCTCCCCGAAAGAGCTTCAGGTACTCTGATGCCGTGCGCTCGCAAAAGTAGCGGTGTGGAACCGCCAGAATCAATGCGTCATACCGAATTCCGTGCTCGAAGGGATCGGCTACGGCGTGAAGTCCCAACTGATCCAACTGATCCTTCCGGACCAGCGGATCGAAAACGGAGACAACGACTCCATTGCTGGTCAACTCTTGTACGAGCTCCACAACCTGTGTATTCCGCGTGTCGCGCACGTTCTCCTTGAACGCAACCCCGAGGACCAGTGCTTGCGCACCTAACACGGGCTTGCCTGAGCGGATGATCAGTCTAACCGTCTCGCGAGCAACGTATGTCCCCATTGCATCGTTAATTCTTCGGCCGGCCAGGATGACTTCGGGATGATGATTCACCTCTTGCGCCTTATAGGTCAAGTAGTAGGGGTCAACCGGAATGCAGTCCCCTCCCACCAGGCCGGGCTCAAAAGGTAGAAAATTCCACTTAGTTCGCGCCAAGCGAAGCACATCGTGTGTGTTTAAACCCAACCGATGAAATAATGTTGCCAGTTCGTTGATCAAAGCGATGTTCAGGTCACGCTGCACGTTTTCAATAACTTTTGCCGCCTCCGCAGTGCGGATATCGGGTGCACGAGCGATACCAGCCTTAACAATAGTTCCATAAATGGAGGCTATTAGTTCAAGCGTTTCTGGATCTTGGGCAGCTACGATTTTGACGACGTTCTCGATGGTGTGCTCCGGGTCGCCCGGGTTGATACGCTCGGGAGAGTATCCAACTTTGAAGCCTCGACCCGCGACCAACCCTGATTCCGCCTCAAGGATGGGGACGCAGACCTCTTCCGTGCAACCCGGGTACACCGTTGACTCATAAACAATAACGGGGACGAGATCCCGCCGCCTACCCGGGTCATTGAGGCTCCGTCCTATCATTCGACTAGCGCCGATGAGCGCAGAGAGATCTGGTCGTTTGCTCCGATCGATGGGAGTAGATACCGCGATGACAAAGAAGGACACGTCTCGCAACCGATCAAGATTGTCGGTCACCTCTAGAAGCGGAGCACGAACACTCTCAGGACTCTGTTCGCCGTTGCGATCGATCCCCTCCCGCAGCTCGCGTATTCGACTGGAGTCGCTGCCAAACCCAACCGTGCGGAAAGCCCTGCCAAAAGCACAGGCCAGTGCTAGCCCTACGTAACCGAGACCAACAATACCGATACACTCCCCTTCCCTTGCGATAGAAGAGACTCCGGGCTCTGCCCACCGTCCCACGCGATCTACTGAGACGCCGTAGCCCGCAAGCATGCTGACTCAACCAGAGAGAACAGTCCTGATTACGCCACAGTGCTGCCTGTCGTCAAGTTGCACCCTAGCATAGAAACCTGGGCTCAAAGGATAGAAACTCGGACTCAAACCCGGCCACAGGTCGCGGACGCCGTCCTCCCCTCCAGTTCCCATCGAAGTATCGAGCGTACTAAAACCCTCTCGAGGCATTCGCCAAAAATTCGATTCTTCCGGTGGTCACGGTCGGAATCATTCTACCGACTGGCAATCAGCCGCAGGTGCTCTTATCAAGGGATGTAAAAGATTTGAGATGTCACCCTCCGCTTCCCCCGATCTTGGATGTCTAGCAAGCAGTTGCGCGGTCTGGTCTACAAAGAGACACAACTCCTCATAGCTCAGGCCTCCTCGATTGGCCAATCATACTACTAGCCTTCCCTACTGCCGCATTAACCACCTGCTGTCCAACAAAAGCGTCCCATACGAAGGCAAGCATCACCCCGAGCATCAGGCCAAGGACGCCAGCGATGGTCACGTTGAGCGCCTTGCGGGGGCTGACCGGCTGGAGGGGGCGCGAGGGGTTCTGCACGACCACGGGGCGTTCAATGGCCAGCAGTTCGGCTGTGAGCGCTCTCTGCGACTCCGAAAGGCCGCGGTAGAGAGCCTCGGCCACCCCGAGGCTGTTCAATGTAAACAACGTTCGAACGAACCCGCGGTCCTCCTCCGCCATTCCGGCTCCCCGCTGAAGTCCGGCCAGGACCTCGCGGGAGAGGGCGAGGATTCTCCGGACCTCCGCGAGCTGCGCGTCCACCGTGCGAAGCCGCCTCTCGAGGTCGCGACGGCGTTCGACCACCCGCTCGGACGCGCGGGCGACGAGCGCCCGCACCACCGTATCCGCCAGCCGTCGGGCCCGCTCCGGTGCATCGGCACGGGCTCGAATCCGGACCATGCGGGTGTCCCGAACGGGCTCGGCCCTGACCAGGCGGCGCCTCTCCAGTTCCCGGACGGAGAGTCCCAGGCCGCTCTGAGCGGCAACGGTTTCCAGGAAGTCGAGGCTGGTGATCACATTGGCGGCGGAGGCGGGGGAGGCATAGGCGGCCGCGCTGTGCTCACTGAGCTGGACAATCGCCACCGATTCGTACACGTGCGGCAGCAGGAGGTTCGCGGCCACGGCGGCCGCCACGGCGAGGACCGTGACGGCGCCCACAATGGCGCGACGCCTCCACAGGGCGGCGACCAGTTGTCGGAGGTCTAGTTCATCGTCCACGAGCCTCTACCACTCCGGATGCGGCAGAGCAGCCACGCGTGCCAGGGTCTCCTCGAGGAGGCGCTTCACGCGTCCCAGGGCCGGGGCATTCCGCGCCTCCGCCCGGAGCACGAGCGCCGGCTGCGTGTTGCTGGCCCGCACCAACCCCCAGCCGTCAGGGAAGAGGATTCGGGCACCGTCGACGTCCACCACCGGGTACCCCTGGGCCTGGAACTCCTTCGTCACCCGGCGCACCACGTCGAACTTCAACGCGTCGGACACCTCCAGGTAGACTTCGGGGGTCGCCGGGTAGCGGGGGAGGGTGGACAGGATGGTGGAGAGCGCCTCCTGGCTTCCAGACAGGATCCGCAGCAGGCGCCCGGCGGCGTAGACCGCGTCGTCGTACCCGAAGTATTCGTCCGCGAAGAACATATGCCCGGACATCTCCCCGGCGAAGACGGCGCCGCGTTGCCGCATCGTGGCCTTGATGAGGGAGTGCCCCGTCGGGTGGAAGAGCGGCCGTCCCCCCAGCCGCTCCACCTCGTCCACGAGCGCCTGGGAACACTTCACCTCGATGAGGGCCAGGGCGCCGGGGTGGCGGGGCAGGATCTCCCGCCAGAAGAGGATCATGAGGATGTCACCCCAGACGATCTGTCCCTGGTCGTCCACCACCCCGATCCGGTCGCCGTCCCCGTCGAAGCCGATGCCCAGGTCGCACCGCTCCCGGCGCACCAGCTCGATGAGGTCCTGCACGTTCTCGGGCTTGACCGGGTTCGGCTGGTGGTGGGGGAAGGTCGGGTCGGAGTCGCAGTGCTGCCGGAGGACCTCCACCCCCCAGGACTCGATGACGTCGGGAGCCACCAGGCTGGCCGTCCCGTTCCCGCAGTCCACCGCCACCTTCAGCCGGCGGCGGCCCAGGCGGATCTTCTCCGCGAGCATGGCCTTGTACGCGGGGAGGACGTCGCGCTCCTCCACCCGGCCGCGGCCGCTGACGAAGTCCCCGCCTTCCACCAAGCGGCGCACCGCCTGGATCTCCTCGCCGTAGAGGGTGGCGTGTCCGTGGGCCAGCTTGACCCCGTTGTACTCCGGCGGGTTGTGGCTCGCGGTGATCATCATCCCGCCGTCGATCCCGTAGTGGATCCGGGCGAAGTAGAAGGCCGGCGTGATGACGGTGCCGATGTCCACCACGGCGAACCCGCCGTCGCGCAGCCCCTCGACGGCCGCCCCGGCGAGTGCGGGAGAGTGGAGGCGGTTGTCGCGCCCCACGAGGGCCCGGCGCTCGCCACCGCGGGCGACCAGGAAGGTGGCAAAGGCCCGGGCGATCGTGTACATCCCCTCCGGGGTGAGGTCCTCGCCCACCACGCCGCGGATGTCGTACTCCCGAAAGATGTGCCCGGGAATCGTCGTGACGAGTCTCATGGCCTCCCCGTCGGGAAGGGGTGGCGCTCCACACGCCACCGGCTACGGCTCCGCCGGGCGCTGGAACGCCACTGCCGGCGACGGCACCAGGCTCACCTCGACCCACACCTCCCGCCGCACCTGCCGGTACCGGAGGGAGGCGGCCACACAATCGCACCGGTACGCCAGCGTGTAGTCCAGGTCCTCCAGGGCCCGGGTCGTCAGGTTGACGACCGCGGCCACTGCCAGGGAGATATTCGGGCCGAGGGGGCTGCTGACCTCCCCGGAAAGTTTCGTCTCCGGGCCGATGAAGTTGTGCGAGAGGACCAGGGAGGCCCGGATCGGGGGGAGGTGGTGGACCAGACTCAGGGTGGCGGTGCTGGCCGGCAGGATCCGGTCATACAAGAAAGGGGTGGCGCCGCTCACGGCGGTCAGGTCGTAGCGGAGGGAGGCGCTCGTCCGCGGGCCCAGCGAGGCCCCGGCGCCCGCAACGAGGCCCAGGACCGTGCGCTGGCCGGCGGTGCCGTAGGCGGTGTAGCGCGCGGAGAAGCCCGTCTGGACCGCCAGGTCCGGGCCCAGCCGCACGGGCGGGGAGCTGAGCGTGACCAGGGCGTCCACTCTGGGGGCGGAGACGCCGGAGTCCTCCTCGGCGGCCCAGCCCGCGGAGAGGTGCGCCGACCAGGAGAACCCCGGGGGTTGGGCCCGGGCGGGCACGGCGAGGGAGGCTTCCGCCAGCGTGACCCGGCGGGCGACACCGTCGACGTCCACGATTTGGGTGCGGCCGGTCCGTAGTGTGGCTGCCCAGGCAGGACGCTCGTACCGGAGCGTATTGAGGAGGAAGAAGCCGGCCCGCGTCGTGTACCTGGCGTTCAGCTCGCCCGCCACCTGGTCGAGCCGATAGGCGTAGGGGTAGGCGACCCAGAACCCGTCCGCGGTGTTGTAGCCGGCGCTGGGGAGATTCCGGCCTTGCTCCCCCGGTCTCAGCGACTGCCGGTAGGTCCCCAGCGTCACGAGCCGGGTGGATCCCAGCCACAGCGAGGCCTCGCGGGCGACGAGCTCCTCCCCCGGGCGGACCTCCACCCGTCGGGCCGTGACGCGGACGAGCGGCCTGCGCGGGTCGCAGAGCGTCGCCGTGGCGTCCTGCACCTGAATGCGCGCGGGCGAGGCGTCGACGCGGGCGCCCCGGAGGTAGACCTGGTTGACGATGGTCTCCGCGTCCAGGACCACGGCACGTTCCCGGCGCACGTCGAGCATGAGCCGCTCCCCGCGGAGCTCGCGGCCGGTCTCGTCGATGAGCCGCACGCCGCCCTCGGCCGTCAGCAGCTGCGCCCGGAGGTCGTAGGTGATCCGCCCGGCCAGCAGGCGAAATCGGGGGTGGGTAACGCGGACGCGGCCCGCAGCCGTGACCGTCTCCGTGGCGGCGTCGTAGGCGATCTCGTCGGCCTCGATGACGGCGGGGCCGGAAAGCACCGGGACCGGCTGGGCGACGGGGCCGGGCGAGACCCGGGCCCGCTGAGCCGTGAGCGTGACGGGCGCCGAAGACGCCGCAACGGCCGCCCCGGAGGACGACGACAGGGGCATGGCCCGGGCTGGCGGGGCCGGGAGTCCCAGGAAGGTGAAGGCGCCCGCGAGCAGCGCGGCGACCGGGAGGCGGGTCACGACGCCCGGGCGCCCTTTCAGATCAGCAGGTCCTGGGCCTGGAAGGCGAGATCCGGCAGCGCCTCGACCGTCAGGAGGTCCCCGCCTGCGGTGCGCTGCACGGACCGGTACCCGTCGGGGGCGGGCGTGCGGTAGACGTCAACCCCCCGCCGCTGCAGATCCACCACCCAGACCTCGCCGATGCCGTAGCGGGCGTAGACCCCCTCTAGGAGTTCCACCCGGTCGTCCTCGTCCAGGATGCCGGCCTCCGCCATCCGGTAGTACTCGTCCACGGTGAAGCGCCGCCTCACCAGGCGTACCGCCATGGGGACCTCCTCACGGGTGCCTATCGGCCGCTGGGCGCGTTTTCGCCCCGTCCTTTCACTATTCTTCACTATAATGGACGGGTGTATTCGCTGACGGGACCGACCGTCGCGCTCGTGGGCAACGGCCCGGGAGAGGTCGGCGGCTGGGTGCTGCCGGTGGCGCGGGCCCTGCGGGCGCGCGCGCCCTCGACCCGCCTGGTTCTCTTCCTCCCCCCCACACAGTTCGCCGGCGGGCACGAGGAGGTCCTGGCCCGCCGGTCCGGCCTCTTCTCCCTGGTCATCCCGCCGGGGCGGACCGTGGCCACGGCCCTGGGACTGGGCGCGGCCCTGGGGTCGGTCCCACCTTTCTTGGTTCGCGGCGCGCAGCCAGGGGCGGGCACGACGCGGGATGGGCACAGGGCAGCCCAGCCGGCGGGTGGCGCCCTGCTGCACCTGGGCGGCGACCTGTGGGTGAGCGTGCGCCTGGCCCGCCGGCTGGGGGTCCCCGCCTATGCGTTCGTGGAGACCCCGCTCATCGCCAGGTACGCGCGGGCCTTCCGCACCATCTTCGTCGGCAGCCACACCCACGCGCGGATGCTCACGGCGGCCGGGGTCCCGGGTCAGGTGATCCACGTCGTCGGGGACCCGCGCCTGGATGCGGTCCCTCCCAGGGTGCGCGAGCGACACGTGGACGGTGCGCCGGGAGACGGCCGCACCGTGATCTTCCTGGCCGGCAGCCGGCCGCACTTCCTCCCCTCCCTGCTCCCGCTCTGGTGCGAGGCGGCCCTGGAGCTGCGCCGCCGTGACGGCCGGGCGCGCATCCTGCTCGGTGTCTCCCCACTGCTCGACGAAGGGGCGGTAGAGCGCCACCTCCTGCCGTGGCGTCCCAGGCTGGCCGATGCGGGGATCGAGGTGGCGCGCCGACCGGCCGCCGACCTGCTGGCCGAGGCCGACCTGGTCGTGACGATTCCGGGCACGACCACCATGGAGGTGGCCGCCGTGCCCGTGGCCGCGCTGGTCGTCCTGCCGCTCCACCTGGTCGGCGTGGCCCCGCTGGAAGGCCTCGCCCACTACGTGGCCCGCCTGCCGCTCGTGGGGCCGCGCCTCATCCGCCGCCGCGCCGCCGTGGTGCTGGCGCGCGAGCGCTTCGTGTCGCTGCCGAACCACCTGGCGGGCCGGGCGGTGCTGCCGGAACTGGTCGGCGAGGTCACCCCGGCGCAGGTGGCGGAGGCGGCCGCCGCGCTGGCGGCCGACGCGGCGCGCCTGCGGGAGATCGAGGCGGCGCTGCGGGAGGTGGCCGGGCCCCGGGGCGCCTCGGACCGTATCGCCGCCAGGATCCTGGCCGACTTGCCTGGCGCAGCGGGGGTGGCCGCCACGGCAGCGGTCCGGCCCGAGGTGCCGGCATGACCACCGGGACGCCGGGGGAGGCGACGCGTGCCGCAGGATCCCCTGCCGTGCCGCCTCCCCAGAGTCTGGGCCCCGCGCCCGGTGCATCGGCCCGCAACTGGGCCGACCTGGCGCGCATCCTCGCCTACCTGCGCCCCTACCGTCTCCACCTGGTCGGCGCGCTGCTATCGCTGGGCCTCGTGACCGTCACCCAGCTGGCCGTGCCGCGCTACGCCGGGGCCACCGTGGACGAGGTGATCCGCACCCGCTCCTACGCCGCCCTCGACCGGGCCGCCCTCGGCTTGCTGGGGTTGCTGGCGGCCCGCAGCGCCTTCCTCTACCTGCAGGTCTACCTGGCCTTCGCCCTGGCCACGCGCACGGTGGCCGACCTGCGCCGCGACCTCTTCGCCCAGATCCAGCGCTGGTCGCTGGACCGCTTCCGCACCTGGCAGAGCGGGGACGCCATCAGCCGCATCCTGCAGGACACGCAGGTGCTCCACACCCACCTGCTGGTCGGCGCCGTGGACTTCGTGGCCACGGTGCTCATGCTGCTCGGCGTGGCCGTCATGCTCGTGGTCCTGGAGTGGCGCCTGACGCTGCTGGTGGCCGTGGCCATCCCGGCGATCTTCGCGCTCACCCGCCTCTTCGGGCGCGAGGTGCAGCGGGTGGCGGCGCGGGCGCAGGAGTACCTGGGCGGGCTCGCCGGCATCGTGCGGGAGGCCTTCGGCGGGGCCATGGTGATCCGGGCCTTCGCGCAGGAAGGGCGCGAGCGGGCGCGCTTCCAGCGCGAGAACGACCGGGTGGCGCAGGCCCACCTGCGCATCGCCCGGCTGGTGGCCACCCAGGTGCCGGTGGTCTCCTTCCTCACGGCGCTGGGCCTGGTCGTGGTGGTGTGGGTGGGCGGGCGGATGGTGGCCGGGGGGACCCTCTCCACGGGGTCGCTGCTGGCCTTCCTCGTGTACGTGGCCCTGGCGGTGGAGCCGGCCGCCGGCGCCACCCGTCACTACGCCGAGCTGCGCCAGGCGCTGGGCGCCTTCGGGCGCATCCGCGAGCTACTCGACGAGGAGCCGGCGGTGCGCGAGGCCCCGGACGCGGTGGAGCTGGGGCGCCTCGACGGGCGCGTCACCTTTCGTGACGTCTCCTTCCGCTACGACGCCAGCGGCCCGTGGGCGCTGCGGGGGGTGCGGCTGGAGGTGGTGCCGGGGGAGCGCATCGCCCTGGTGGGGCTCTCGGGGGCGGGGAAGACTTCGCTGGTCTACCTGGTGGCGCGTTTCTACGACCCCACCGAAGGGGCGGTGCTCATCGACGGGGTGGACCTGCGGCGCGTGCGCCTGCGCTCGCTGCGGCGGCAGATCGGCTTCGTCCCCCAGGAGACGGTGCTCTTCCGGGGGACCGTGCGCGAGAACATCGCCTACGGCCGGCCCGACGCCACGGCGGAGGAGGTGGAGGCGGTCGCGCGGCTGGCCAACGCCCACGACTTCATCGCGGCACTGCCGCAGGGGTACGACACCCTCGTCGGGGAAGACGGGCTGGGGCTGTCGGGGGGGCAGCGGCAGCGGCTGGCCATCGCCCGGGCGCTGCTGACCGACCCGCGCATCCTGATCCTCGACGAGGCTACCTCGGCGCTCGACAGCGAGTCGGAGGCGCTGCTGCAGCAGGCGGTGGAGCGGGCCACGCAGGGACGCACCACCATCACCATCGCCCACCGCCTCTCCACCGTGCGCCGGGCGGACCGGATCGTGGTCCTGGAGGAGGGACGCATTGCGGAGGAGGGGACGCACGAGGCGCTCATGCGGCGGGGCGGGGTCTACGCGCGGCTCGCCCGGCTGCAGTGGGGCGATTCGGCGCCCGACGCCCTCCCCGAGGCCGTCCGGGAGCCGTGAGGGAGCACCGCCCGGCCGTGAGCGTCGTGGTGCCGGCCTTCAACCGCGCCGGGCTGGTCCGGGCGTGCCTGGAGGCGCTGCGCCGCCAGACGCTCCCGCCCGACCGTTACGAGGTCGTGGTCGTGGACGACGCCAGCACCGACGAGACGCCTCAGGTGGTGGCGAGCCTGGCGGACGGGGAGCGGCTGCGGCTGGTCCGCCAGCCGGAGAACCGCGGGCGGGCGGCGGCCCGCAACCGGGGCGTCCGTGAGGCGCGCGCCCCCATCGTCGTCTTCGTGGACAGCGACGTGCTGGTGCGGCCTGACTTCCTGGCCCACCATCTGGACGCCCACACCCGGGCGGGGCGTCCGGTGCTCGTGCGCGGCCCCGTGGCCGTGGTCCCCGGGGTGCCGCCAGGAGCGGGGAATGGCTGGCTGCCGCTGCCCCCGCGCCTCCTCGCCCCCTCCCCCGCCTACCTGGACACCGCCAACGCCTCGCTCCCGCGCGAGGAGCTGCTGGCGGCCGGGCTCTTCGACGAGGGGTTCCGCGCCTACGGGTGGGAGGACGTCGACCTGGGCTTCCGGCTGCAGCGGCGCGGGCTGCCGCGCGTCTTCCGGCGGGAGGCCGTGGCCTACCACGTGCAGCCCGCGCCCACGCCGGCGCGCTTTGCCGAGATGGCGCGCAAGGAAGAGGAGCGGGCGGCCAACGCCCTGCGCTTGCTCGGGAAGCACCCCGGGTGGCGCACCCGGTTCCTGGTGCAGCGGACACCGCTCCACCGCCTCGCCTACTTCCTGCTGGCCGGCGGCGGGGTGCTGAACGAGGCCACGGCGCCACGCCTGGCGGCATGGCTCCGCCGGGCGGGGCTCACCACGTTGGAACACCTGGTGCTGCGGGCGGCGCTCAACCGGCACTACCTGGCCGCGCTCGACCGACCGGCACCGCCGGCGATGAGCGACGCCGGGTGACGAGGTACCGTGGCGGTGGCTTCCACGATGAAGGGCGCTGTGCGGCTCGACCGCCTGCGGCGCGGGGCGTTGCTGCTGCTGGCCGCCCTCTTCCCCGTCGGGCATGCCCTGTGGGGCGCGGCCGCGGCCCTGGTCACCGGGGCGTTCCTCGCCGGTCGCTCCCGCCCGCGGTCAATGGTGGATGTGGGCGTGGCGGCGTTCCTCCTGGCCTTCCTCCTCGCCGCCCTGACCACGCCCTTTCCCCGCGTGGCCTGGCCCTCCACGCTGCTCGTGCCGCTGGGGATCCTGACGAGCTATGCGCCCTTCCGCCGGGTGGTGGCGGCGGACGCCGGGTTTGCGCGGGCGGCGCTCTGGGCGCTGGGCGCGGGGACGGCCCTCACGGCCGCCGTCTGGAGCGTGCTGGCGCTGCGGCAGGGCCCGCAGGCCTCCACCGGCAGTCTGCAGTACAACGCGGTGGGGACGACGATGGCGATGGGCCTCGTGGCCCTGCTGGGGCTCGCCGCCTTCGCCGTCGGGCGCGTGCGCGCCGCCCTGGTGGCGGCCGCCGCTGTCACGGCAGTGGCGCTCGCGCTCACCTTCAGCCGCGGGGCGTGGCTGGCGGCCCTGGTCGGCGTGCTCGTGCTCCTGGCCCTGCTGCCGGGGCGGGTGCGGGGGACGGTCCCGCTGGTGGTCATCGCCCTCGTGCTGGCGGGCGCCGTGCTGGTCCAGTGGTCTGACCGATTGGAGGCCGAAGCCCGCAGCATCTTCAGCCTCACCACCAACCGCAACCGCATGGTGCTCTGGCGCATCTCCTGGACGATGGTGCGGGACCGGCCGCTGACGGGCAGCGGCCTCAACACCTTCGGCGTCCTCTACCCGCGCTACCGGACGCCCGACGCCGTCGACGAGGCCCCGCCCTTCGCCCACAACATCTTCCTCAACATGGCTGTGGAGGGCGGTGTCCTGGGGGCGCTGGGGTTTGCGGCGATGGTCGGGGCGGGCTTCGTGGCCGCCTGGCGCTGGCTGGGCCGGCCGGGGGCGCTCGGCCGAGCGGTCCCGGCCACGTGGCTCGCGACCTTCCTCGCGTTGATGGTCCACCAGCAGGTGGACGGGACCGCCATCTCCTTCCACATCGGCGCCGGGCTGTGGATGCTGCTGGGGATCTTCGCCGGTGCCGACCCGGGCCTCAGCCGGGCCTCTCCCGGTGGCGGCGCAGGTGGTGTCGCCCGCGACGCCGATGCGGGGAGCCCGCCACCGTGAGCGCGGCCACCCCCGCCCTCAGCGTCGTCATCCCCGCCTACAACAGCCGGGACCTGCTGCGCGAGTCCCTGCGGGCCTTCGCGGGTCAGGAGGCCGCCGACCCCTTCGAGGTCGTGGTCGTGGACGACGGCTCCAGCGACGGCACCGGTGACATGGTGGCGGCGCTCCAGGCAGAGGGGCCGTTCGCCGAGGGTCGACCGGGCCTGCGTCTGGTCCGCACGGCCAACCGGGGCCGGTCGGGAGCGCGCAACCTGGGGGCGGGCGAGGCCCGCGCCCCCGTGCTGCTCTTCATGGACGCCGACGTGCGCCCCACGCCGGGGCTTCTGGCCGCGCACCTGCGCCACCACGCCGGCGCCGGACGCGTGGGGGTGCAGGGGCGCACCCTCCAGCACCCCTCGACCCTCGTCACCCCGTTCATGCGCGCCCCCTACCTGCTGCCCGACCTGACCGTGCGGCGCCGCCGGCGCCTCTCCCCGCTGCACGTCGTCACCCGCAACTTCTCGGTCTCGGCGGACGCCTTCCGCCAGGTGGGCGGCTTCGACGAGGCCTTCACCGGCTACGGCTGGGAGGACATCGAGCTGGGGCTGCGGCTGGCGCAGGCGGGGACGGCGCTCCACTACGAGCCCGACGCGCTCGCCTACCACTACCACATCCAGACGCTCGACGACGTCCTGCCCAAGCTGCGCCAGGCCGGGGCGGGGGCGGTCTACTTCTGGCGCAAGCACGGACGCCCGCTGTGGCTGGGGCTCTTCCTGGAGCTCCACCCGGCGCTGCTGCCGCTGAAGTGGCTGATCTTCCGCACGGAGCTGGTGACACGGCTCGTCCGCCGGCTGCTGCCGTGGGCGGAGCGCCGCGAGATCCTCGCCCTGTGCAACGAGTGCTACACCCACCTCCTCTGGAAGGCGTACTACGCGGGCGTGTGGGAGGCCATGGCGGCGGAGCGGGCCCGCCCGCGGCGCGCGGAGGAGGCGCGCACGTGAGCGCGGACGGCGCGCACGTGAGCGGGGACGGCGCTGCGCTGTCCACCCATCAGGCGGCGGCGCGGGACAGAACAGGACATCCCCGCCTGCTCGTCGTGAGCAACGGCTACGGCGAGGACCTGATCGCCGCACGCATCCTGCGGGAGCTGCGGGAGGTCGAGGTCGCCGCCTTCCCGCTCGTGGGCGCGGGGCCGGCCTACCCGCCCGGGGTGCCGCGCCTGGGGCCCCGGGCCGACCTGCCGAGCGGCGGGTTCGGCTTCCGCGACGACCTGCGGGGCCTGTGGAGCGACCTGCGGGCCGGGGCGCTGGGGCTGGTGCGGGCGCAGCGCCGGGCGCTGCGGGCGGCGGGCGCAGGGGATGGCGCCGGTGCGGGCGCAGGGGCGGGCGCAGGGCCGGACCTGGTCCTGGCGGTGGGAGACGTCT
Organism: Armatimonadota bacterium; assembly: GCA_031081585.1. NCBI lineage: Bacteria > Bacillati > Armatimonadota > Armatimonadota bacterium. The sequence continues at coordinate 94,964 of JAVHLY010000003.1, read as the reverse complement.
ACGCGCTGTGGATGGCGCTGGCCGTCGGGGCCCCGGTGGCGCTGGTGGCCACGGCGGACACGGTGCTGGCCCGACGGCCCTCGCTGCTGCACCTGGCGCTGCTGCGCCGCGCCCGGCACGTCTTCGCCCGGGACCAGGCCACGGCGGCGTGGCTGGCGGCGCGCGGCGTGGCCGCCTCGGCGCCGGGGAACGTCATGGTGGACTGCCTGGAGGAGACGTCTCCGGACTTCGCCCTGCCCCCGGGCGTCCCGGCCGTGGCGCTGCTCCCGGGGAGCCGGGGGGACGCCGCGCGCAACGCCGCGCTGCTCGCGCGGGTGGCGGCCTGGGCGACCGCGGCGCGACCGGAGGTGCACTTCCTGCTAGCGCTGGCGCCGACGGTGGACGCGGACGCCGTCCTGGCCGGGTTCGAGGTAGGGCTGGGGCCGAGCACCATCGGCGTCCTCGGTCAGGGTGCCGCTGCGGCCGGGGCGCCCCGGCCGGTCCGCATCCAGCTCACCCGGACGTTCACGGCGGCGGTGGCGCGGGCGGAGGTGGTGGTGGGCCTCGCCGGTACGGCCAACGAGCAGGCCGCGGCCCTCGGCCGGCCCGTGGTGGCCTTCCCCGGCCGCGGGGCGCAGTACACGCCGCGGTTCCTGGCGCTGCAGTCGCGCGTGCTGGGGGAGGCCCTCGTCCCCACGCCCTCGCCCGACGCGGCGGCGGCGGCGGCGCTGCGTCTGCTCAGCGACCCCGCGGAGCGCGCCCGGCGCGGCGAGGTGGGGCGGCAGCGGATGGGCCCGCCGGGGGCGGCGCCCCGGATTGCCGCCTGGCTGCGCGATCACCTGCCAGCCGGCACCTGCCCATGATCGCGCTGAGTCTGTAGCTACTGAGCTACTTCCCAATGGGTGGGGCGGTCAGGAAGTCCCTGCTGCGCCAAGCCGGGCGGCTCAAGGCCTCCTACCGCCTCGGAGCAGGCCCCGAGCCGCCTCAAGCGGTCTTGTCGAGAGGGGCTAAAGCCCGCGGGTGTGCCGGCCCTTTCCACGCCCCCATGACTAGCACTGCCAATGTCCCAACCATGGCTCCCAGGACGGCGGCAATAGTCGTGTTCAGCACAGGCCGAGGGGAGACCGGCCTGTCCGGACGTGATGCCGGCGCAGCGAGCTGGACAGAGCCCGAAGGTGTCGCGGCTGCAAGGCGGACCTCCTCCCGGCGCTGGAAGAGAACCTCGTACACGCGCCGGGCATTTTCCACGTCCCGGGCCAGGCGGGTCCTGGTCAGCGTTTGACTGGCCAGCTCCGACCGCAGAGTCGCGATCTCGTGCTGGATCTCCTGCATGGCCTGCTCCACGCGGACTTTCTCCACCCGCAGGGCCTGAACCGCGACGGCGGCGTTGGCCCGCGCCTGGCTCAACGCGGTGTACGCGGGGTTCTGCTCCTCTGTCCGTAGGGTGAGGGGGCTCAGCTCCAGGAAGCTCCGGCCCGAAGCCGTGGTCGCCGCCTGGTGGAAGAAGGGGTCGGTGGCCACAGACTTCGAAAGCGTAAGGGTCCTGGGTTGCCGTTGGAGCTGTGCTTCGATGGCAGCCAGCTCACCTTCGGCACGTATCAACGACACACTGAGGTCATTGCGTCGCGCCTCATAGGACGCCAGCTGGTCGGTCAGCCTTCCGAGGCGCGCCTGGAGCTCTCCGATCCGGGATAGGGCATCGAAGCGCCGCAGCGCCTGCTCTGCCACCTTGAGACGCTCCAGGGCTGCGTCGAGGCGGCGCCCGAAGAGTGCGTACGAGCCCTGGCCCCGGCTGGACGCCAGGATCCTGGCCTGCGCCACTACGACCTCCGCCCAGACCGCAGCGATCCGCTGAGCCGTTTGCGGGTCGGGCCAGCGCACCCGGAGCTCGACCAGGCTGCTATTCCGGACGGCCCGGGCCTGGGCTGATTCCAGTTTCCGAACCGGCACACCCGCCCGCCGGGCGACTTCCTCGATGATCGCCGGCGCCCTGGCCAGCGTGGCCACCCCGTCCGCGGACAGTTCCGGGTCGGTCCTGGCTGTCACGTTCAGTTCGCCCGTCCGGAACGCGGGGCTACTCGGGTCCACGATCTGCACCTGCGGCCGTGTGACCAGGAGCAGGACGCGTGACTCGTAGGCTTGCGGTAGTACGAAGACACTCAGCCCGGCGGCGACCAGGGCTGCGGACAAGGCGAGCACGGCGATCGTACGACGGCCCCTCCAAAGGGCTTGCAGCAGCTCCTGCAAATCGATTTCGTCGTCGGCGATCATTCGATCGGGCACGCGCCATTCCCCCTCTTCGCCGCTTCGTGATACGTCCGGGAGCCCGACCCGTAACACAGGGAACGGATGGTACGATGGCGTGACCGCTCCCCGACCGCACGCTCCGGCTCAGTCCGTTTCCTGGTGCTCCTCCTCTATGAGCAGACGTTGCAGACCCTCCACAACGACACGCCGAGTCCCGTAGAAGACCGTGACCCGGTCAGCCCACATCGACTGCCGGGACCGCTGCACGAACACACGGCCCTCCAGGACGACTCGCCGCTCCCGGGCGAAGAGCCGGGCGATGTCCGCACGGCCACGCAGGTCTGCAGACTCGATCCGCACTCCCCCGCGCATCACCACCCACTGCAGACCTTCGGATCCTTCCAGCACGTCGCCTGTGACGAGGCCCTGTGCGCTCTGCAACCGCACCGGCCCCTCCATGCGAATCTGCCCCGTAGGGCGACCGTAGACGAGCCGCGACCCGAAGGCCACGACGTCCGGGGGGACGAACACCCGCACGCTGCCCGTGGCTGTGAGCCGGCCGCTGCTGAGCCCGACCTCGACACGGTCAGCGAAGATGACGCCTCGACGCGTCTCGAAGGATGCGTCACCCTGTGCGGCGATTCGGGTGATCCGAGCCTGCGTGAACGCCAGCTCGACGCGAGCGCCCTGCATGACGCCTTCGGGAATCCTGACCTGCCCGGCCCGGAGGACGCCGAGCCCGGTGCGCAGGTTTGCTATCAGGAGCTCTCCCGTCAGCGTCCGGATGCCATCCGAGACGCGCACGCGGCCTCGGGCCATCAGCCGTCCGGTGTTTCCGTCCACCTCCATGCCAGCAGCCGAGATCTCCACCCCACCACCTGCCGCGAGGCCTGCCCCGAAGAGGACGACCAGCACGGCGACAGCGGCGACAGCCCGGTGCCTCACAGGTTGCGCTGCCCCTTGATGTACTCGTAGAGGGTCCGATCCCGATAGGCCAGGACAAAGTGGTACCCCGCCCGCTTCATGTCTCCCTTGCGGCTGTAGGCCAGCCCCAGGAGGTAGTGCAGCACCGCATTCCGCGGGTCGGCCCGCACCCCGCGCTGCCACCAGGCAATGGCCTGGTCGACGTCCTGTCGCTCCCCGTAGAGGAAACCGACATAGCCGAGCGTCCACGAGTGTTTTGGCTCGAGCGCGGCAGCACGGCGCATCGCCTCAAGGGCCAGGTTCTTCCGACCCGCGAAGTAGGCCGCCATGGCGAGGCGGGAGAGCGCGAAGACGTCCCTGGGGTCCTGCCGGAGCGACGCCTGCGCCTCCTCAATGAATCGGCGGGCCGCGAGCGTCCGAGCCGGCTCGCCGCCGATCAGCTGATCCAGCCGTTTGAGTTGCTGCCACCCGTCGACAAGGCGGCCTTCGTGCGCATACACGACGGCCAGTCGAAAGCGCCCCTCGACACTGGTCGGATGCTGGCTGACCTCCCGCTCATAGTGGACCTTGAGCGCTTCCCAGCTGGTCCCTGCGGCGACGGTGCGGGGGGCCATCAACCCGCAGGCCGCAATGAGCAGGAATACGCCGACGCATCCCCGCCAGGTCACCCGCGCCCACCTCCTCGCCGAAGTCGGATCCACCTGTTCGCCGCTGCTCCCGCGACGGCGGCGACATGGATCGCGAGCAGGAGGGGAAGGATGTAGAGGACGGCTGCGTAACCCAGGAAGCGCTCTCCCCGCCGGAAATCGAGCACGATACCGTGGAGCCAGCGAACTGTCTCGGGCGTCAGCAGGAACGGGACCGCCGCGGAGAGGACGCCAGGCCACCCGCCGACGACCATGCCCATCACGAAACCCTCTGCTATGACGGACAGCCATGGCGATTGCCATCCCACAGCGTCAAGTCGCGCGCCGGTGATGACGAGTTCGACGAGGAGAGCGAACACGTAGGCCGCGATGACCGCGGCAAGCCACCGGTATGCAAACGCCCTGCTCCCCAAACGCACTTGACGCCCGAACAGGGTGTTTCTGAGGTTGGCGGCATTCCCTTCGCGACAGGACAGGTCGATTCCTCCCCGCTAAGCAGGGTCGGCCTGCCGGGGGCCATGGAGCCGGCGGCTACGGCCGGCCGACGCTCACGTAGGTGAAGCCGGCCGCGCGCACCGCGGCCGGGTCGAGCAGGTTGGTGGCGTCCACGATGTTGGGGGCGCGCATCGTCTGGCGCAGCCGCGCCAGGTCGAGGGCGGCGAACTGCGGCCAGGCCGTCAGGATGAGGAGGAGGTCCGCCTGGGCGGCGGCCGCGTAGGGGTCGCCCACCACCTCCCCCGGGATCCCCGGGGCGCGGTTCACCATGGGGTCGTAGACGCGCACCTGCGCCCCGCGCCGCTCCAGGTAGTCGATGATCTCCGGGGCGGCGGAGTTGCGCACGTCGTCCGTCCCCGGTTTGAAGGCCAGGCCCAGCGCCCCGATGCGCCGCCCCACCAGCGAGGCCCCCAGCACGTCGGCCACCTTGCGCAGCACCTGGCGGCGCTGGTGCTGGTTCTTCTCCAGGATGGCCCGCAGGAAGAAGGGCTCGTAGCCGGCGTCCTCCGCCAGGCGGATGAGGCCCTCCAGGTCCTTGGGCAGGCAGGGGCCGCTGAAGCCGAGCCCCGGCTGCAGGTAGGCGTGGCCGATGCGCCGGTCGTACCCCAACCCGCGCGCCACCGTCTCCACGTTGGCCCCCACGCGCTCGCAGACGTTGGCGATCTCGTTGATGAAGGACACCCGCATGGCCAGGAAGGCGTTGGCCGCGTACTTGATCATCTGCGCGTCCTCGATGCTCGTCTCCAGGATGGGAGCTCCCAGCGGCGCGAAGAGCTCCCGGATGAGGGCCACCGCCTGGGGGCTCGCCCCGCCGATGACCACGCGGTCCGGGTAGAAGAAGTCGTGCACGGCGTGCCCCTCGCGCAGGAACTCGGGGTTGGCCACCAGGTCGTAGTCCGCCCCCTCGTGGCGGCCGAACTGCTCCAGCACCCTTCGGATGGTCAGGTGGGAGCCCACGGGGGCGGTGCTCTTCACGGCGATGACGGCGTGGCGGTGCAGGTGGCGCCCCAGCCCCTGGGCCACCTGGATGATGTGGGAGAGGTCGGCCTCGCCGTTGTCCCGGCGCGGCGTGTTCACCGCCACGAAGACGGCCTCGGCGTCGGCCAGGGCCCCGGGGAGGTCGGTGGTGACGCGCAGCCGCCCGCCTGCGAGCGCCTGGCGCAGCAGCGCCTCCAGCCCCGGCTCGTGGAACGGCGCCTCGCCGCGCGACATCCGGCGCACCCGCTCCTCGTTGATGTCCACGGCGGTCACCCGGTGGCCCATGTGCGCCAGGCCCACGCCGGTCACCCCGCCCACGTAGCCGGCCCCGCCGATCACGGCGACGGCGCGCGGAGGGTCGGCCACCCCCGCGAAGCGCTCGACCTCCCGCCCGTCACCCTCCTGGACCTGTCGGTGGCCCTCGGTCATGGCTCACCACCCTCCTGCCGCCCGGACGCCTCCCACATCCCCGGACCGCGGACCGCCGCCCCGCCGGAGGGCGGGCCGCCCGCCCCTACCGCGGGCGCGGCCGAGGAGACGTGGTCGGTGAGGAACTCCTCCCGCATCGCCTCGACCGTCCGCCGCAACCCTTCCCGGAAGCCGATGCGGGGTGCGTAGCCGATGAGCCGTCGCGCCAGCGTGATATCCGCCTCGGTGTGGCGCACGTCGCCGGGGCGTGGCGGTTCGTGCACCACCTGCGGCGCCGTCCCCAGCACCCGGGCGATCTCCGCCACCAGGTCGAGGAGGGTGTGGCGGGCGCCGGCGCCGATGTTCACCACCGCCCCGTCGGCCTCCGCCCCTGCCGCGGCGGCCTGGAGGTTGGCCTCGACGACGTCGTCGACGTAGGTGAAGTCCCGCGACTGCAGCCCGTCCCCGTGCACCGGAAGGGGCTGCCCCTCCAGGGCCAGGCGGATGAACTTGGGGATGACCGCCGCGTACTCGGAGGCCGGGTCCTGCCAGGGGCCGAAGACGTTGAAGTAGCGCAGCCCCACCGTGGAGAGGCCGAAGGCGCGGGTGTAGGCCTGGCTGTAGACCTCGGTGGCGAGCTTGCTGGCCGCATAAGGGGACTTGGGCTGGGGCGGCTGCCCCTCGTGCTTGGGCAGCGGCGTGTCGCCGTACACCGAGGAGGAGGAGGCGTAGACCACCCGCCGCACGCCGGCCCGACGCGCCGCCTCGAGCAGCCGCACCGTCCCCGTGGCGTTCACGTCGTGCGTCTCCGCCGGGTGCTCCATGGACCGGGGCACCGAGCGCAGCGCCGCCTCGTGGAAGACGACCTCCACCCCGGCGCAGGCGCGGTCGAGGGTAGCCGGGTCCCGGATGTCCCCCACGATCACCTCGCAGGCGGGGCTCAGTCGGACGGGCCGGCCGTCGGCATCGGCCAGGGCGCGGCGCACCGCCGAGGGGGCGAGGTCGAGCGCCCGGGCCAGGTTCTCCGGCGTCCCCGTGACCAGGTTGTCCAGGACCCGGACCGCCTCCCCCCGGCCTACGAGTGCGCGCACGAGGTGGGCGCCGATGAACCCTGCCCCGCCGGTGACCAGCACCGTCATCGCTCAGCTCCTCTCCGGCTCCGGCGCCTCCAGCTCCGTCGCCTCCAGCCAGAACGGCTGCGACCAGACCCGCCCGGTGTCTCCATCTTCCGCCTCCACGCGGACGAACTCCTCGTCGCCCGCGGGGTGGTACCGCGCCTCCGGGCCGGGGACCTCCGCCCGCACCCGCCCCTGCCGGTCGAGGAAGCGGATGCGCGTCACCTCGCCGGCGCAGCGCACCGCCCCGTCCGTCACGCCCAGGTCCACGGACGGACCGGTCGTGGCGTAGAAGGCACCGGACTGGAGCGCCTGCCGGAGGGCGTCCGCGCTCACCGCCGCCACCTTGACCATCACCCACCCGCGGCCGACCTGGTGCGGGCCGTGGGCGTCGTCGCCGGCCACCGCCCCGGGGGCCTCGGTCCGCGGGCGTTCCCGCAGCAGCGCCGCCCAGCGCCGCACGTCCTCCGCCGTGTCGGAGTGCGGGTTCACGATCTCCACGAAAAACGTGCCCCGCAGGCGGCGCATCGACGCCAGCGACCACTCCCCGGTCCAGAAGTTGCCCCGCCAGGAAGGGTGGTGCAGCACCGCCACCCCGCCCGCCCGGCGGGTGGCCTCGACCCGCTCCTCGACCGACCCGCGCCCCAGGCGGTCCCGGACGAAGAGGCGGCCCAGGTGGGGGCCGAGCGGGTAGATGCCGCGCACGACGGTCTCTTCGATCCCCGGGACGGCCACGAACTCCGGCCCGTCCAGCGCGTCGCAGAGCGTCACGCGGTCGTGGTCGGTGAGGCAGACGAACGCGAACCCCAGGTCCCGGTAGCGGGCCAGGGCCGCCTCCGGAGTCATCCGGCCGTCGGAGCGCGTGGTGTGGACGTGCAGCTGCGCCTTCCGGAACGTCCCGGGGACGGCGTAGGGGTCATGGATGCGCACGGCTGCGGTGAGGAGAGTTCGGCGCAGCAGGCGGGGGGCCCTGCGCGCCCCGACCCCAGCCTTGTGGCAACTTTGGGAGAAGCTGTGCGCCGGAAGGCGCCCGCGCCCGGCGCGCGCCAGCGCGTGGACACCTGGTAGCCCATCGTCCGCAGCTGCGTGCGCACGCGCTGGATGCGGTCGGCCAGCGCCGGGTGGGTGCGGAAGAAGACCTCGAACTGGGAGGGGTCGCGCCCCTCGGCGGCGCGCAGCCGCTCGAGGAAGCGCAGGGCGGCGGGCGGGGCGAAGCCGGCGCGCTGCACCAGCCCGAGCCCCACCCGGTCGGCCTCGAACTCCGCCTCGCGGCTGAAGCCCCGCTGCAGCAGGAAGCGCACGAAGTTGGCCACCGACGCCGCGGTGGGGTCGCCGCCGAAGAGCAAGGTGATGACGATGCTGAAGAGGAAGTGCCGCTCGAGGAGCTGGACGTGGTGGCGGCGGTCGACGTGCGCCACCTCGTGCGCCAGGACGAAGGCCAGCTCGTCGTCCGAGGTGACGAAGCCCAGCAGCCCCCGGGTGACGTAGATGAAGCCGCCGGGGAGCGAGACCGCGTTCACCTCGCCCGTGTCGAGGACCTTGAAGGTCCAGGGGAGGTCGGGGCGCGTCGAGCGCGCGGCCAGCCGCCCGCCCAGCGCCGCCACCCGCGCCGTCTGGGCGGGGTCGCGGACGACGCCCACCTCGGCCTCCAGCTCCCTGGCCGCGTCACGGCCGATCTGCACCTCCTGTCCGGTCCCGATGAGGGCGGCGGCGGCCGGGCGGGCCGGGAGGGCGACGAGGGCCAGGGTCAGGACGAGGGCCAGCAGCCGGAACGGAGCGTACACGCGCATCACCTCGCTGGGGGCGGGCGCCCGCTGGGGCGAGCCCCGCCGCTGGGGCGGGCCACGTCGCTGGGGCGGGCCGCGCCGCTCGCTGGAGCAGGCCACACGGGCGGCGCGACACCGGGTCGTCCGCTGCGGCGCAGCGCACCCGCCCAGGTTTTCCCCGCCACGACCCCCTCCCCTTGGAGCGGCTGGAGCGGCCGGTGGAACGGCTGGAGCGGCCGGCGCCCGACGCACCCCATGCGGCGGCCGCCATGGCGACCGGGGAGGGCGGGGGGCTACAATACACCACGGTCGCATGCGCGTCGCCGTTCGCACCTTCGCCGCCTACCGGGAAGCCATCGGCCGGGAGCAGGTCGAGGTCGAGGCGCCGGAACCGCTCACCGTGGGCGAGGTCTGGACGCTCTTGGCCGAGCGGTTTCCCGGCCTGCGGCGCTACGCCCCGCCCGCCCGCTTCGCGGTGAACGACGAGTTCGTGGCGGCCGACCACCGCCTGCGCGACGCGGACGAGGTGGCCCTCATCCCGCCGGTGAGCGGCGGGGCCGAGGGCGAACCGGAGGCGGCCCCCCCGCGCATCACCGTGCGGCTCACGGCGGAGCCCATCCGGCCGGAAGCGCTCGCGGCGGCGGTGGCCGACCCGGCCGCCGGGGCGGTCGTCCTTTTCTGCGGGACGGTGCGGGAGCGGTCGCGGGGCCGCCGCATCGAGCACCTGGAGTACGAGGCCTACGCCGCGCTGGCCGAGCGGGAGATGCGCCGCATCGCCGCGGAGGCCGCTCAGCGGTGGCCGCTTCGCGCCGTCGCCCTGGTCCACCGCACGGGGCGGCTGCGCGTCGGCGAGGTGAGCGTCGGCGTCGCCGCCGCCAGCGCCCACCGCGCCGAGGCCTTCGCCGCGGCGCGCTTCCTCATCGACACGCTGAAGCAGGTCGTCCCCATCTGGAAGAAGGAGGTCTGGGCCGGGGGCGGAGCGTGGGTGGGCGCCGCACCCGCCGCCGAGGTCGCCGCAGCCGCTGCCCCGCCGGGCCCATCCGCCTCGTCCGGCGCTGGGCGCGCCGGGGACGTCACGGGGGACGCCACCGGGGAGGGATGATGGGACCGGCAGAGATGAGGGGACAGGCACCCGATCCGCTCGGCGCCCGCGCCGAGCTCGTCGCTGGCGGCCGGCGCGTCACCTACTACCGGCTCGAGGCGCTGGCGGGGGCGCTCGCGCTGCCCCTGGAGCGCCTGCCCATGACGGTGAAGGTCCTCCTGGAGAACCTCGTCCGCCACGCCGGGCGAGCGCCCTTCACGGTGGACGACGCGCTGATGGTGGCCCGCTGGGCCCCGGGGGCGGCCATGCCGCGCGAGTTCCCCTTCCTGCCCGCGCGCGTCCTCCTGCAGGACTTCACCGGCGTGCCGGCGGTAGTGGACCTGGCAGCGATGCGCTCGGCCGTGGCCCGCCTGGGCGGGGATCCCCGGCGCATCAACCCGCTGGTCCCAGCCGATCTCGTCATCGACCACTCGGTGCAGGTGGACGCCTTCGGCTCGGCGGCCGCCTTCGCCGTGAACGTCCAGCGCGAGTACGAGCGCAACGCCGAACGCTACGCGCTGCTGCGCTGGGCGCAGCAGGCCTTCCGCAATTTCCGGGTCGTCCCCCCGGGGACCGGGATCGTCCACCAGGTGAACCTGGAGTACCTGGCCCGGGTGGTGTGGAGCGAGGAGCAGGACGGCGCGGTGGTGGCCTACCCGGATACGGTGGTGGGCACCGACTCCCACACGCCCATGGTGAACGGCATCGGCGTGCTCGGGTGGGGCGTGGGCGGGATCGAGGCCGAGGCGGTCCTCCTGGGCCAGCCGATCACGCTGCTCCGGCCCGACGTCGTGGGGGTGCGCCTGGAGGGCGAGTTGCGCGAGGGCGTCACCGCCACCGACCTCGTCCTCACCGTCACCGAGCTGCTGCGCCGCCACGGGGTGGTGGGCCGCTTCGTCGAGTACACCGGTCCGGGGCTGCGCCACCTGCCCGTCCCCGACCGCGCCACCATCGGCAACATGGCCCCCGAGTACGGCGCCACCGCCGGCCTCTTCCCCGTGGACGACGAGACGCTGCGCTACCTGCGCCTGACCGGCCGGCCGGCGGAGCTGGTGGACCTGGTGGAGCGCTACACCAAGGCGCAGGGGCTCTTCCGCACGCCCGACGGGCCCGAGCCGGCCTTCGACGAGCTGCTCACCCTTGACCTGGGCACCGTCGAGCCCAGCGTGGCCGGGCCCCGCCGCCCCCAGGACCGCGTCCCCCTGGCCCTGATCGGGGAAGCGTTCCGCAAGGCCTTCACCGGCCAGCTCCCCGACGGCGCCCGGGACCCCGCGGCGGTGGCCGCCACCGCCGCCGTGGCCGACACCTTTCCGGCGAGCGACCCCCTGCCGCCGCAGACGCCGCGGCCGGGCGGCACGACGAACGACGAGCAGGAACTGGGCCGGGCGACGGCGCCCCAGCCCGTGAGCGGCGAGGTCCTGGACACCCCGCCCACCCGGAAGCCCATCAACACCGAGACGGTCTCGGTGGGGCACGGCGCGGTGGTCATCGCCGCCATCACCAGCTGCACGAACACGAGCAACCCGTCGGTGATGCTGGCGGCGGGGCTGCTGGCCCGGAAGGCCGTGGAGCGAGGCTTGCGGACGCCGCCCCACGTGAAGACCAGCCTGGCGCCAGGCTCCCCGGCGGTGACCGAGTACTACCGGCGCGCGGGGCTCATGCCTTACCTGGAGCAGCTCGGCTTCCACCTGGTCGGCTACGGCTGCACCACCTGCATCGGCAACAGCGGCCCGCTCATCCCGGCGGTGGCCGAGGCGGTGGACGAAGGCAACCTGGTCGTGGCTGCCGTGCTGAGCGGCAACCGCAACTTCGAGGGGCGCATCCACCCGCAGGTGCGGGCCAGCTTTCTGGCCTCCCCGCCGCTGGTCGTGGCCTTCGCGCTGGCCGGGCGCGTGGACATCGACCTCACCCGCGAGCCGCTGGGGACCGACCGGGAGGGGCGCCCCGTCTACCTGCGCGACCTCTGGCCCTCCACGCAGGAGGTGGCGGCGCTGGTGGCCGAGGCGGTGGGGCCGGAGGTCTTCCGCCGCCGCTACCGGGACGTCTTCACGGGGGACGAGCGCTGGGCGGCGCTCCCCGTCCCCGCCGGCGACCTCTACGCCTGGGACCCGGACTCGACCTACGTGCAGGAGCCGCCCTTCTTCCAGGACCTCGCCCCCGAGCCGTCGCCGGTGCGCGACATCCTGGGGGCGCGGGTGCTGGCGCTGCTGGGCGACTCGGTGACCACCGACCACATCTCCCCCGCCGGCAGCATCCCGGTGCAGAGCCCGGCCGGGCAGTACCTGATCGCCCGCGGGGTGAAGCCGGCCGACTTCAACTCCTACGGCGCCCGCCGCGGCAACCACGAGGTGATGGTGCGCGGGACGTTTGCCAACATCCGGCTGCGCAACCGGCTGGCGGGCGGCCGGGAGGGCGGGTGGACGACCCACCTCCCCAGCGGCGAGCTCATGACGATCTACGACGCCGCCGTCCGCTACCAGGCCGAGGGAGTCCCCCTCATCGTCATCGGCGGGAAGGAGTACGGTTCCGGGTCCTCACGCGACTGGGCGGCCAAGGGACCGCTGCTGCAGGGGGTGCGGGCGGTGATCGCGGAGTCGTACGAGCGCATCCACCGCAGCAACCTGGTGGGGATGGGGATCCTGCCGCTGGAGTTCCTCCCCGGCGAGAGCGCAGACGCCCTGGGCCTGACGGGGCGGGAGGTGTACGACATCACCGGCGTGGCCGGCGGCCCCGTCCCCGGGGGTCTGGTGACGGTACGGGCCCGCGGCGAGGCGGGGGAGCGGGTCTTCCAGGCGCGGGTGCGGGTCGACAACCCCACGGAGGCGGAGTACTACCGGCACGGGGGCATCCTCCCGATGGTGCTGCAGGCCCTGGCCCGCTGAGCTCGTTCCCTCCTGATCCCGAAAGACCACTCCGCTGCCCCGTTTAGACGATACAAGTAGTTGACAAAATATGTCAACAATTCGTATCGTAACGCCACGGAGGGCCGTCCATGCCCGCGCCCGAGCTCAGACCAGTTCAACTCATCGAGTTCTTCCACCTCGCTTTCCTGGAGGTCCTCAGGCTGCGCCTGAACCTCATCCACTACGTGCTCAAGGGCGGTGCCAGCATGCGCTTCTTCTACGGGAGTCCCCGATACTCGGAAGATATGGACTTCGACGTGGACGGGGTGCCCCGACACCGGCTCGAGCGGCGCGTTGATGACGTCCTGACCTCACGCCCCCTCCGGTCCATCCTGGGCTCCCAAGGCCTCCGAATCGAAACCGTCAGCAAACCGAAGCAGACCGAGACCACCCAGCGCTGGAAGATCTCCCTGACGCGGGAAGCCGGAGACCAGGTGCGCACACGGTTGGAATTCTCACGCCGCGGGGTTGACCCTCGGCACAGGCTGGAGCAGATCCCCGCAGAGCGGACCGCACTCTATGGCCTCCCCCCGCCGACCGTCCAGCGCTACCTCCCGGAGGCGCTGATCGAGCAAAAGGTCCGAGCCCTGGCCTCGCGTCTGGAGACGCAGGCGCGAGACATCTTTGATCTCGATCTCCTGTTTCGAGCGGCCCCGGAGGCGTTGTCCAACACATCACTCGACACGCGGACCCTGCACCTGGCCGCTGAGCGGATCCTGGACCTGAGCTTCGAGGCCTACCAGGCTCAGGTCGTCGCCTTCCTCGACCCCGATGTGCTCGAGCTCTACGATCGCCCGGAGGCGTGGGAACGACTTCGAGCCCACGTCTTGCAGGAGCTGACGACGTATGAGCGCCGCTCGCGCCTACGCTGAGCTCCGCACCCTGCCCGCGCCGCTGGTCACCACCCGTGATGCGGCCGCCCGCCTGCGTCTGTCGCTCTCCGCAGCCAGCCGCCTCCTGCGGCACCTGGCCGGGTTGGGGCTCGTGACGCGGATCCGACGGGGGCTCTGGGCGCTCACCGAGGTGTCCCCGTATGCCGTCGTCCCGTACCTCACCGCACCATACCCTGCCTACGTGTCCCTCTGGACAGCGCTCTACGAGCACGGCATGATCGCCCAGGTTCCGCGGGTGATCTATGCCGCCTCCCTCGACCGATCGAAGCGGGTGGCCACCGCGCTGGGGATCTATCGGATCCACCACCTCGCCCCCAGACTCTTCGGTGGCTTCGACCACACGCCCCGAGGGCCCATCGCCCGGGCCCCCAAGGCCCTCTTCGATACGGTGTACATCGTGGGGACGTACGCGGGGCACAAGATGGGCCTGCCCGAAATCGAGATTCCCAGGGGATTCGACCGATCGGAGGTCGACGTCTGGGTGAATCGCATTGCATCGCCCAGACGGAGAATCTTCGTGGCACGGCGTCTGGACACGATCCTGAACCGCGCGCGCCCCACCGGTGCAGCCAGCGGTCGAAGACGGCGCGGCTAGTGCGCGGCGCTCACCCGACGCGCAGCACGACCTTCCCGAAGTGCGCCGAGGCCTCCAGGAGGCGGTGGGCCTCGGCGGCCTGCTCCAGGGGCAGGACGGCGTGGACGACGGGGCGCAGGCGGCCGCGCTCCACGAGCGCCATCACCTGGCGCATCTCCGCCTTCGTCCCCATCCAGGTGCCGTGGATGCTGAGGCGACGGCCGAAGATGTAGCGGATGTCGGTGGGCGCCACCGGACCCGTGGTGGCGCCGCAGACGGCCAGGCGCCCGCCGTGGGCCAGCGCCTTGAGGCTGGTCTCCCAGGTGGCGGCGCCCACGTGGTCGACGACCACGTCCACCCCGCGCCGGCCAGTGGCCTGGCGCACCGCCTCCAGCACGTCCTGCTCGCGGTGGTCGATGACCACCTCGGCGCCCAGCTGCCGCGCCCGCTCCAGCTTCCAGGCCGTCCCCGCCGTGGCCAGCACCCGCGCCTCGAAGACGCGGGCGATCTGGATGGCCGCGCTGCCGACGCCGCTGCCGGCGCCCCAGACCAACACCGTCTCCCCGAAGCGCAGCCGGGCGTTGGTCACGAGCATATTCCAGGCGGTGAGCATGACGAGCGGCAGCGCCGCCGCCTCCTCGAACGTGAGCGCCGCCGGCTTGCGCAAGAGGTTCTCCTGGGGGACGACGACGTATTCGGCGTAGCCCCCGGGGACGTGCTCCCCCAGGATGGCGTACTCCCGGCACAGGTTGTCCTGCCCGGCGGTGCAGGCCGGGCAGTGGCCGCAGGAGACGCCGGGGTGGACCATCACCGCATCGCCGGGCGTCCACCCCTCCACCCCCGGACCCACCGCCGCCACCTCGCCGGCGACATCCGCCCCCAGGAGGTGCGGGAAGCGCAGGCGCAGCCGCGGCAGGCCCTTCCGCACCCACAGGTCGATGTGGTTGAGCGCCACGGCGCGCACGCGGACGAGGACCTGGCCGGGGCCGGGTTCGGGGGTGGGCCACTCGGCGGGCTGCAGGACCTCCGGGCCGCCGTGTTCGCGGATCTCGACGACTTTCAGCGCCCTCCCCCCTCTCGGGGCTCCGCCGCCCACCCTGCCGCCATCGCCTGCGCCACGGGTGCCCGCGCGGCCTCCGGGGAGACGGGCAGCACCGGCGCGACCAGGCGCAGGAAGGCGTGGACGGCCTGCCCCACCAGCATCTCCCTCCCCGGGACGGTCCGCAGCCCGGCCCAGCGGGCGTGCCTGAGCAGGACCGTCTCCTCGGGGACGTAGACCAGATCCCAGACGGTGCACCCGGCGGGCAGGGCGAGGGTCCGCCGCAGGGCGCGCTCCAGGTCGCCGACGACGGCGGGCCATGCGGCGGCCCACCAGGCCGGAGGTGGTGCCGGACCGGGTGGCGTGGGGTGAACGCTGTCGTCGTGGCCGCCGGGGTACGGCGGAGGGTCGGCCGGGGCCAGGGGGCTGAAGGGCTCGAGCCAGGCCACGCCACCCGCGACAGGCACCGGGCCGGCCATGCCGACCGGCGTGGCATTCACCACCAGGTCGATCTGCGAGAGGATCCCATCCAGGTCGTCGAGGGCCACCACCCGCGTCTCGACGGGTTGGCCGGCCCCGGCAAGGGCGTGGCCCGTTCCGATCAGGGGGTGGCCGGCCGCAGCAAGGGGGTGATCCGTCCCGGCGCGAGGGTCCCCCGTCCCGGCGGAGGGGTGCCCCGCGCCGGTCAGCATCCGGGCGGCCTCCTGAGGCCGGCGGGCCGCGACGATCACCTCGGTCATCGAGCGAGGCGTCGTGGCCAGCGCGAGGAGCACGGCGCGCGCCGCCCCTCCGCTGCCCAGCAGGAGGACCCGGCGCGTGTCCAGGCGCGCCACGATGTCGCGCGCCGCCGCCACGTCCGTGTTGGCCCCCCACAGCGTCCCATCGGGGGTCCGCCCCACCGTGTTCACCGCGCCGGCCCCGCGGGCGTCGGCGTCGAGCGTGTCGAGATGCGGCACCACCGCCCCCTTGTGCGGGACCGTCACGTTCAGCCCCAGGAGCCCGGTGGCCTGGCGGCAGGCCGCCAGGAAAGCGCCCAGCCGCTCCGGGGGGACGTCGAAGGCCAGGTAGACGGCCGGGAGGCGGAGCGCCGCGAAGGCGGCGTTCCACAGGCGCGGGCTGGCGGAATAGGTGGAGGGGCGGTCGCCCACCACCCCGGCCACCCAGCGCCGGCCCACGACCGGCAGCGGGTTGGCGACGTGGGGACGCAGGGGTTCCAGGGGGTCGGCAGGGAGCGCGGCGGGATCCCAGGCAGGGAGCGCGGCGGGGTCCCGCGTGGCGGTGCTCGAGCGCGTGGCCGGCGAGGGATCGGGACTGGCCACGGTCAGGGCTCCGGCGCCTCCCCGCCCAGGCGCAGCCGGGTGGGGCCGTCAGCCACGACCCGGCGCTCCCCATAGTAGATCGTCACCCGCGGGCTCCACAGCTCCCGCGTCCCCTGCCGCACATACACGTCACCCGCGAGTACGGCGACGCGCTCGCGAGCCCGCAGGTGCAGGACCTGGCCGCGCGCGGTGATCCCGTTGAACTGTGCCACCACCCCGCCGCTCAGGGTGGCCTCCTCCACGCCCTCGCGCCCCTCCAGGCGCGCGCCCGTGACGACGCCCTGGGCGGTGGCCAGCCGCACCGGACCTTCCAGGACCAGGCGGCCGCTACCGTGCGCGTACGCGAGTGCCGACCCCGTGGCCACGAGGTCGGGAGGCGAGGTGACCCGCACGCCGCCGGAGGCGGTCAGGGCCTCGCCGCCCGGGACCAGCGTGATCGTCTCGGCGCGCACCGTCCCCCGGCGCAGGCCGAGCGCGGCCGCCCCGCGGGCCACGATGCGGGTGAGCCGGGCGGCGGTGAAGTGCGCCTCCACCTCGCGGGCGCTGAGCGTCCCCCCGGGGCTGCGCACGCGGGCCGGCGAGCCGGTGAGCTGCGCCCGTCCCCGCGCCCGGTCGAGCACGATGCGGTCTCCCTGCGCCTCCGTGGTGCCGTCGGAGAGGCGCACCCCGCCCTCTCCCACCACGAGACCGGTGGCCTCGTCGCTGGTGATCGTCCCCTGCACGGTGATGGTGAGCGCCGGACCCGGCGACGGTGCGGCGGCGCCCGGAGGCGGGAGGCGGGCGGGGAGCAGGAGGGCGGGGAGCAGAAGGGCAAGGGCGGGAGCGAGGACGCGGGCCAGGAGCGCGACCACCACAGGCAGCGTCGCGCGCCCCGGGAGACGCCGGTCGGGGAGGATGGCGCTCAGTCCTTGTCGATCTGGGCCCGCTGCAGCCGGCCGCTGTAGTCGATATAGACCGCCTTCCACTCGCTGAAGACGTCCAGCACCTGCAGGCCGCCCTCGCGGTGCCCGTTGCCCGTGTCCTTGGTCCCGCCGAAGGGGAGGTGCACCTCGGCGCCGATGGTCCCGTGGTTCACGTAGACGATGCCGGTGTCGATCTCGTCGATCGCCCGCATGGCCGTGTTCACGTCCCGGGTGAAGATCGACGCGGACAGGCCGTAGCGCACCCCGTTCAGGATGGCGATGGCCTCCTCCAGCGAGGCGGCCTCGATGAGGTCGGTGACCGGGCCGAAGATCTCCTCCTGGGCGATGCGCATCTCAGGGCGCACCTGGTCGAAGATGGTCGGCGCGTAGAAATGCCCACGGGCGAGGGCGCCGTCGGTCACCCGGCGGCCGCCGGTCAGCAGGCGGGCCCCTTCCTGCCGGCCGAGCTCCACGTACCGGTGCACCCGCTCCAGCTGCGCGGCGCTCACCAGCGGCCCCACGTCGGTGTCGGGGGCCAGCCCGTCCCCCAGGCGCAGCGCCTCCGCCCGCGCCACGAGCCGCTCGGTCAGCGCCTCCCGGACCTCGCGGTGGACGATGATGCGCGAGCAGGCGGTGCAACGCTGCCCGGTCGTGCCGAAGGCGCTCCAGATCAGCGCGTCGGTGGCCAGCCCCAGGTCGGCGTCGGGCAGTACGATGGCGGCGTTCTTGCCGCCCATCTCCAGGGAGAGGCGCTTGCCGAGCCGCCCGCACTTCTCCGCCAGGCGTAGCCCCGTCTCCGTGGAGCCGGTGAAGGAGACCACCCGCACCTGCGGGTGCTCCACCAGAGCGTCCCCGGCCGCCTCCCCCGGCCCGGTAACGACGTTGAGGACGCCGGGGGGCAGCCCCGCCTCGGCGAAGAGCTCGACGAACTTCAGGCCCAAAAGCGGCGTGTAGGAGGCCGGCTTGAAGACCACCGTGTTGCCGCACACCAGTGCCGGGACGATCTTCCAGGAGGGGATGGCCATGGGGAAGTTCCACGGGGTGATGACCGCCACCACCCCGAGCGGCGCCCGCACGCAGTAGGCGGCCTTGTGCGGCATCTCGCTGGGGGTGGTGTAGCCGTGCAGGCGGCGCCCCTCGCCGGCGATGAAGTAGGTCATGTCGATGGCTTCCTGGACGTCCCCGCGCGCCTCGGTGAGGACCTTGCCCATCTCCCGGGTCATCAGGCGGGCCAGCTCCTCCTTGCGTCGTACCAGCAGCTCGGCCACCCGGAAGAGGATCTCGGCGCGCCGCGGCGCCGGGGTGCGCCGCCAGGCCGGGTAGGCGCGGGCGGCCGCCTCCACCGCGTCCGCCACGTCCTCAGGGCCCGAACGCGGGACCACCCCCAGGACCTCGCCGGTGGCCGGGTTGCGCACCTCGGTGGTCGCCCCCGAGCGCGCCGGGACCCAGCGCCCGCCGATGTAGTTGCCGTAGACTCCCACCTCGACCGCCATGCTTTCCACCCCCCACGCCGCCGTGCCCCGTGTCAGGCGACGCGCGCCGGGAGGCGCTCGGCCAGCCGGGCGGCCACCTGGCGGAAGGCCTGTGCCGCCGGGCCGTCCGGCGCCGCCAGCACGAGCGGCGTCCCCCGGTCCCCGGCCTCGCGGATGGCCGGATCGAGGGGGATCTGCGCCAGCAGCGGCACCTCCAGCAGGTCGGCCAGCTGCTGCCCGCCCCCGCTGCCGAAGATCTCCACCGGCGGCGCCCCCGGGGCGGGGACGAACCCCGCCATGTTCTCGATGACCCCCAGCACCGCCATGTTCACCTTGGCCGCCATCTTCGCCGCGCGCTGCGCCACCTCGACGGCGGCCGGCTGGGGCGTGGTGACGATGAGCATGTGGCTGCGGGGCAGGATCTGGGC
The DNA here is from genome assembly GCA_031081585.1 of Armatimonadota bacterium. NCBI lineage: Bacteria > Bacillati > Armatimonadota > Armatimonadota bacterium. Next base: position 75,794 of record JAVHLY010000003.1, on the reverse strand, counting down.
GATGCTGATGGCCACGTCCCCCGTCCCCGGCGGCAGGTCGATGAGCAGGTAGGCCAGGTCGTCGCCCCAGTGGACCTCCTGGATGAAGGTCTGCAGCGCCTTGTGCAGCATCGGGCCGCGCCAGATCACCGCGTCGTCGGCGTTGGGGAGCATGAAGCCGATGGAGATGACGCGGATGCCGTCGCGCTCCAGCGGGATGATCACCTGGTCGATGACGGTGGGGCGTCCGGTCACCCCGAGCATGCGCGGGATGGAGAAGCCGTAGACGTCGGCGTCGATCACCCCCACCGTGAAGCCGGCCAGGCGCAGCGCCGCCGCCAGGTTCACGGTGACGGTGGACTTGCCCACCCCGCCCTTGCCGCTGGCCACGGCGATCACCTGGGTGGGGCTGTCCGGGGTGAGGAAGGCCGGCCGCCGCCCGCCCGCCTCCGGCCCGCCGCGCAGCTTACCGATGAGAGCCTGGCGCTCCTCCGGGGTCATCACCCCCAGGGAGACCTCCACCTCACGCACGCCCGGGAGCGCCTGGAGGCGCGAGCGGATGCGCTCGACGATGGTCTCGCGCAGGGGACAGGCGCCGATGGTCAGGACGGCCGAGACCTCCACCCGGCCGTCGCGCACCCGCACGTCCCGTACCATGTCCAGGTCGACGATGGACCTGTGGAGCTCGGGGTCCTCGACGTCGCGCAGCGCCGCCAGGACCTGGCCGCGGTCGATGGCCTGCGGTGACCGGAACATCGTCCTCCTCGGCGGTGATGGCGTCCAGGCTCAGTCTAGCACAGGACCCGCTCAGCCCTGGCGCCTCGCACCCCTGGCGCGACAGGCCTCGCACTCGCACAGCACCTCCCGCAGCAACGGGAACGGGTAGATGCCGGTCCGGTGGCCGTCCGGCCAGACGAAGCGCAGGGCGTAGGCGCCGACGCGCTCCACCTGCATCGGCCGCAGCGTGGGCAGCGGGTCGGGCAGCGGCCGGGGAGGATGGCCCCCGCGCTGGACGCAGACGGCGCAGGGGCAGTTGGCCCGCAACGCCCCCCACCGGTAGGTGGAGCGGTGGCCGTCGGACCAGACGATGGTGAGCTCCGGGGCGGTGATGCTGCCGACGTCGACCGGCGTGACCATCCTAGCCGGCACGGCTGCTCCCTCCACCCCCGCCGCCTCCGCCGCCGCTGCTGAAGCCACCCCCGCTGCGCGTGGACGAGGAGAGGGCGCGCGAGAGGCTCTGGAAGTTCTGGAAGGAGCGCGCCAGACGGGTGAGCGACGCGAGACCGTCCGCGCGCACGCCGCCCCGGCCGGGCCCGCCGCCGGCGTGGTACCAGCGCGGCCCGCCCACGGCCTGGCCCGTCTCCCGGGCGACGAGCGTCAGCGACCGCAGGAACTCCTCGGCCACCCCCAGCGCCGCGGCGTAGACCAGGTAGCGCTCCCACAGCGGGAGGACCTGGGCGCTCGCCTCCTTCAGCATCGAGAAGTCCGTGAGGAAGCGGCGGAAGGCGCCCCAGCGGCGGACCTCCAGCGCGGCTTCCGGGGTGCGGCGGGAAAGGGTGACGGCCGCCAGCACGCCCACCACGATGCCGACGGGCAGCGCGAAGACCGCGGAGAGCCCGAAGCCGACCGGGACGGCGACCACGGTGACCACCACGGTGGCCACCAGGATGGCCAGGCGGGCACGCTCGCTCGTGCGGTCGTCCAGACGGAAGAAGCGCTGCTCGAACCAGCGCCGCAGCCCCGGCCCCCATCGCTCCACGAAGTGCAGGAAGTTGCTCCTCGGCCCGCTCATCCGCCGGCCCCACGCCTCGATCTGCTCGTCGGTGGCGGTCTGCCCGGTGCCGGCCCGCTGGAACACCACCCGCAGCACCTCCACCTCGAAGGGCTCGAGCTCCCGCTCGCGGTCGCGGCTCCGGCGGCCGTCGTGCGCGCGCGCGCCGCCGCGCTCCGGCGTGTCGCCGCGCCGCTCCCCGGGCCCCGCCGGGCGGTCGTCCAGCAGCGCCTGCCCCCGCGGGGTGAGGCGGTAGGTCAGGTCCGTGTCGCGGAAGAGGCCCGTCCCCAGGAACCCCTCGTCCTGCCGCTCGTCGATCTCCAGGTAGCCGAGCCGCGCCGCCTCCAGCAGCGTGGCGGCGAAGGCGTGCGGCAGGAGGCGGCGGTCCACGCCGCGCTGCGGCAGGATGGCCGGGACCACGGCGGGGGGCAGGTCGCGGGGCGGCTCCCGCTCGTAGTCGGCGTCGTAGGGCACCCGGGGCTCGCGTCCGTACCGCAGGTAGGTCCACAGGTAGGCGGCCACCAGCCCGAGCATCAGCAGCGCGGAGAGGACCAGCCCGCCCACCACCACCCGGCGGACCAGCACCTCCCTGCGCGCCTGCCGCCGTTCGTCGGCCAGCAGGGTCTCGTAGGTCTCGCCGCGGCGCAGCGGGGCCTGGGCGAAGAGGGCCGGGTCGAGCAGCACGCGCACCTCGACGAAGCTCGTCGCGGGGATGGCCTCCTGCGTCACCACGGCACGGCTGCCGTCCGGAGCGATCTCCAGCGTCCCGGGCGCGGCGCGGCTGTGGACGAAGACCTTGAAGCGCGCGGGGCTGGGGCGCGGCGGGATGACGGTGATGTGGACCCGCCCGATGGGCGCGTGGTCGTCCTCGATGGCCTTCCAGTAGAACTGGGCCACGTCGGGGTAGCGCTGGACGGCGCCGCGGATGCGGTAGCGCAGGCGGAAGCGGCGGGTGGTGTCCCGCGCCTGGTAGGACCAGCGCAGGACGCGCTCCGGGCCGGCGCGGCTCCGCTCCATGGGGAGGGGCTGGCCCGTGTCGCCGTCGGTGACGGAGAGGTACTCGATGTCGTAGGTGCCGTACTGCCCGGTGGTACGCAGGCGCAGCTCGGCCCAGGTGAAGGACCCGCGGAAGCGGAAGGCGCGCACGTCCTCGACCAGGGCGTCGCCGGTGGGGAGCAGGGTGAAGACCTGGCGGATCTCCGGGTGATCGTAGGACTTGGCCTGGGCGCCGACGGACGGGGCGAGGGCGAGCGGCAGGATGCCGGGCGGTCCGATGCCAGGCAGCAGGACGCCAGGCAGCAGGAGGACCAGGAGCAGCGTCCTCATGCCGGCGCCCCGTCCGGTGACCCTCCGGTCGGTCCGCCCTGCCCCCAGCCCGGGCGCGGCCGGCGACGGCGCCGCCTGCGACGCCGCCGCCCCCTCGGCACCCTCACCGCTCCTGCGACCGCCGGCGTCTCCTCTCGACTCACGGCCTCTCCGCCCTGAGCCTCTCCGGCCTGTGCCTCTGCGCCCCCGACCGCTGCGCTCTCAACCACGCTGCCCTCGACCACGCCGCCCTCGACCGCGCTGCCCTGGACCGTGCTGCCCCCGGCCGCCGGGACGGCTCCGGCCGGTTCGGCGGCCCACACCGGCTCTGCGCCGGCGGGGAGCTCCGGTGCCCTGCCCGCGTCCTCCTCCTCGGCCGGCGTCTCCTCCCCGCGTGCCCGCGCCGCTTCGCGCCGGGCCGGGACGAGGCGCGGCAGGTCCCGCTCCGCCGCGTCCTTGATCTTGGCCAGCATGCGGTCGAGCGCCCGGCCCATCACCAGGCGGGCTGTCGTCTCCCCCAGCAGCGGGATGCCGGTCTCCACCTCCACGCGGGCGCGCACCACGCTCTCCGCGCCCTCGGCGGTGACCGCGTACTCCCCCTCCAGGTGGCGGAAGGTGCCGCGGACCTGCCGGAACTCCACGCGCGCGGGAGGCCGCAGGCGGATCACCTGGACCGACTCCACCGGCATGCCGCCGAAGTAGCCGCGCAGCTCGGCCGTGACCTGCTGGCTCTCGCGCTCCAGGATGTCGGCGACCAGCCACAGGTCGGTGAACCAGCGGGGGAGGCTCTCCACCCGGCTGAGGAGCTGGTAGACCCGCTGCTGCGGGGCGCGGATCCGCCGCTCCCGCTCGACGCGCACGGGACGGGGCGCGGCGCGGCGCAGCCGTCCCGCGCCGCCGGACGTCCTCACCGGCGCCCTCCTGCCGCTCCGCCGGCGCCGCCCCCCGTCTCGTGCGGGTCCCCCGCGACACCGGGGCCTCCCCCCGCTTCGTGGGGCTCTCCCACGGCACCGGCCACGCCTCCCGGCTGGTGCGGGACTTCCCCGACACCGGCGCCGCCGGCGCTCCCGTCGCGGGCCGGCGCGGCCCGCTCAGCCGAGGCGGCCCGTACCGCCTCGGCCAGGCGGATCACCCGGTCGTACCGCCCGAAGGCCGGGATCAGGTAGACGCCTTGCACCCGCGGCCGGATGGCGGCGATCAGGTCAAAGGCCAGCTGCAGCCCCACCTCCCGGGCGTCGCCGCCGGCCGCGCGCAGCCGCTCCCGCACGGCGTCCGGGACGGCCATCCCCGGGACCTCGTTGTGGAGGAACTCGGCGTGGCGGACGCCGTGCAGCGGCAGCACCCCGACGATCACCGGCACCGGCAGCCGCCCCACCCGGGCCAGGAAGCGGTCGAGGGTCTCGGGGTCGAAGAGCGGCATGGTGCACAGGAAGTCGCACCCGGCCGCCAGCTTCTGCTCCAGGACGCGCAGCTCGCGGTCCAGGTGGCGCGCTCCCATGTTCAGCGCCGCGCCGACGACGAAGGCGGTGGGCTGCCCCAGGTCGTTGCCCGGCAGGTCCCGCCCCTGGTTGAACCGCTTCACCAGCCGGATCAGCCCCGTGGGGGTGACGTCGGAGACGGCCGTGGCCGTGGGGTAGTCCCCCAGCTGCGGCGGGTCGCCGCGCAGCACCAGCAGGTGGCGGATCCCCAGGGCGTGCAGCGCCAGCAGGTCCGACTGGACGCGCATGAGGTTGCGGTCGCGGGTGGTGAAGTGGAGGATCGTGGGCAGCCCCACCTCCTGCTCGATGCGCAGGGCCATCCCCCAGGGGCTCATGCGCAGGCGGGCCATGGGGTTGTCGGGGACGTTCACCGCGTCGACGCCGGCCTGGCGCAGCAGGCGGCAGGTACCCAGCTCCGGGCCCTCCTGGGTCCCCCGCGGCGGCGCCACCTCGACCGTGACGACGAAGCCGCGGCGCAGGCGCTCCGCCAGGGTCGTGGGCGGGGCCGGTGGGGCGGCCGGCTGCGGGGCGGCCGTCGGAGCCACGGTCAGGCGCGGCGGGCGCCGCCACGCCGCCGTCGCAACCGCCTCACCCATGGCGCGGATGTGCTGGGGCGTGGTCCCGCAGCACCCGCCCACGATGGCCACCCCGAGCTCGACCAGCTGCCGTGCGTAGTCGGCCATGTAGGCGGGCGTGGAGGCGTAGATCACCCGCCCGCCCACGTAGGAGGGGAAGCCGGCGTTGGGCATGGCCGAGAGCGGCAGCCGCGTCAGCAGCACCAGCTGCTCCATCACCTGCAGGATGCCCTGGGCGCCCACGCTGCAGTTGGCCCCCAGCGCCGCCACCCCCAGCGGCTCGAGCCGCGCCACGATGTCGGCGGGGGTGTGGCCCAGCAGCGTGCGCCCCTCGTGGGTGAAGGTCATCTGCGCCACGATGGGGAGCGCCGCGGCCGCCCGGGCTGCGGCCACCCCGGCGGCCAGCTCGGCCAGGTCGGTGAAGGTCTCGAAGAGGAGGAGGTCCACCCCGCCCTCGGCCAGGGCCGCGGCCTGCTCGGCGAAGACCTCCCCCGCCTCCTCGGGCGTGACCGCCCCGAGCGGCGCCAGCGGCCGGCCGATCGGCCCGATCGACCCGGCCACCCACACCCGCCGCCCGGCCGCGGCGGCGACCTCCCGGGCCAGCCGGGCGCCGGCCACGTTCAGCTCGCGCACGCGCTCCTCCAGGCCGTGGGCGGCCAGCTTGAAGCGGTTGGCCCCGAAGGTGTTGGTCTCCAGCAGCTCGGCGCCCGCCTCCACGTACTCCCGGTGGATCGCCTGCACGAGGTCGGGCTGCTCGGCGTTGAGGGCGTCGAAGCACTGGTCGAAGGGGACGCCGCGGGCGTAGAGCATGGTGCCCATGGCCCCGTCGGCCAGCAGCGGACCGCGCGCCAGCCGCTCCAGGAACTCCACTCAGCCCGCCTCCAGCAACGACTTGGCGATGATGATGCGCTGGATCTCCGAGGTGCCCTCGCCGATCTCCGTGAGCTTCACGTCCCGGTAGATGCGCTCCACCACCGCCCCCTTGATGAACCCGTACCCGCCGTGGATCTGCACCGCCCGCGTGGCCGCGCGCGCCGCCGCCTCCGAGGCGTAGAGCTTGGCCATGGAGGCCTCGCGTCGGTACGGCCCTCCCCGGTCCAGGGCGGCCGCGGCCCGGGCCACGAGCAGCCAGGCGGCGTCCAGCTCCGCCGCCATGTCGGCGATCATGAAGGCGATGGCCTGGTGCTCGGCCAGCGGCTTCCCGAAGGCGCGCCGCTGCTGTGCGTACTCGACGCTGGCCTCCAGCGCCGCGCGCCCCAGCCCCACCGCCAGCGCCCCGATCCCGATGCGGCCGCCCTCCAGGACGCGCATCGCCTGGGCGTAGCCCTCCCCCTCCTCGCCGATGCGCTGCGCCACCGGGACCTCCGCGTCCTCGAAGATCACCTCGGCGGTGTCGCTGGTGCGCACGCCCAGCTTGTCCTCGTGCTTGCCGATGCGCAGCCCCGGGGTGTCCCGCTCCAGGACGAAGGCGGTGATGCCGCGCTTCCCGGCCCCCGGATCGGTCACGGCCATGACGACGTAGACGCCGCCCAGGCTCCCCTGGGTGACGAAGACCTTGGTGCCGTTCAGCACGTAGACGTCCCCGCGGCGCTCGGCGCGCGTCTGGATGGCCGCGGCGTCGCTGCCGGCGCCGGGCTCGGTCAGGCACCACGCGCCGAGCGCCTCCCCGGAGGCCAGCCGGGGCAGGAAGCGGCGCTTCTGCTCCTCGCTGCCGAAGCGCACCAGGTGCGCGGTGCACAGCGAGTTGTGGGAGGCGACGGTGAGGGCCACCCCGCCGTCGGCCCAGGCCAGGGCCTCGATGGCCAGCGCCAGGCTGACGGTGTCGAGCCCGGCCCCGCCGTAGGCGGCGGGCACGGTCATCCCCCACAGCCCCAGGGCGGCCAGCCGGGGGATGAGGGCGGTGGGGAAGCGCCCCTCGCGGTCCCAGGCGGCGGCGTACGGCCGCACCTCGCCCGCGGCGAAGTCACGCACGGTGCGCTGGACGAGGCGCTGCTCCTCGGTCAGCGCGAAGTCCACGCCCGCCTCCCCGCCCCAGGGCCGCGGGCGCGGACCGCCGCCCGCCCCGGTCGTCTCACCCCTTCACCACGCCGATGGGGCGCTGCCGGGTCACCCGCCGGCTCAGCCCGGCGGCGTGGCAGACCTCCACGACGCTGGCCACGTCCTTGTAGGCGTCGGGGGCCTCCTCGGCCAGGAGCGAGCGGTCCTGGGCCCGCACGACGATGCCCTGGGCCCGCAGCCGCGCGGCCACGTCCACCCCGGCCAGCTGCCGCACCGCCGCCCGCCGCCCCAGCACCCGCCCCGCCCCGTGGCAGGTGGAGCCGAAGGAGCGCTGCATCGCCGTCTCGGTCCCCACCATGACGAAGGAGTAGCGGCCCATGTCGCCCGGCACGAGCACCGGCTGACCGATGGCGCGGTAGCGCTCCGGGACCTCGGGGTGCCCCGGCGGGAAGGCGCGCGTGGCGCCCTTGCGGTGGACGCACACCGTCACCCGGCGGCCGTCCACCTCGTAGGGCTCGACCTTGGCGATGTTGTGGGCCACGTCGTACACCAGGTCCATGCCGAGCTCCCGGGCGTCACGCCCGAACACCTTGGCGAAGGCCTCGCGGGCCCAGTGGGTGATGAGCTGCCGGTTGGCCCAGGCGAAGTTGGCGGCGGCGCACATGGCCGCGAAGTAGTCCTGCCCCTCCCGGGAGCGGAAGGGGACACAGGCCAGCTGCCGGTCCACCAGGCGGATGTGGTACTGGCGCTCGGCGGCCCGCTCGGCCACGCGCAGGTAGTCGGTGCAGACCTGGTGCCCCAGCCCGCGCGACCCGCAGTGGATGAAGACCACCACCTGGCCGGGGAAGAGGCCCAGGACTTCGGCGGCCCGGGCGTCGTAGACCTGGTCGACCACCTGCACCTCCAGGAAGTGGTTGCCCGAGCCGAGGGTGCCCACCTGGGCGCGGCCGCGCTTCTTCGCTTCGGGGCTGACCTTGTCCGGGTCGGCCTGCTCGAGGGCCCCGCGGGCCTCGATCACCTCCACGTCCTCGGGCCAGCCGAACCCCTCCGCCACCGCCCACTGCGCCCCGCGCCCGAGCGCCCGGTCCATGCGGGGGCCGTCCAGGCGCACCCGGCCGGTCCCGCCCACCCCCGCCGGCACGGCGCGGAAGAGCTCCTCCACCAGGGCCTCCAGGTGCGGGCGCACGTCGGCCTCGGTCAGGTTGGTGCGGATGAGCCGCACCCCGCAGTCGATGTCGAACCCGATGCCGCCCGGCGAGATCACCCCCTCGTCGAGGTCGAAGGCCGCCACCCCTCCCACCGGGAAGCCGTAGCCCCAGTGGATGTCCGGCATGGCCAGGGACCAGCCGACGATGCCGGGCAGCGTGGCCACGTTGGCCACCTGCTCCAGGGCCTGCTCCTCCCCGATCTGCCGCAGCAGGCGCTCGTCGGCGAAGACCAGCCCGGGCACGCGCATCCCGGGCTTGTAGGTCGTCGGGATCTCCCAGCGGTAGTCGTCGACCTTGCGCAGGATGCGTGTCCAGGGTGTGGCCGTCCGCGTCTCCATCGCCTCTCCCCCCTGACGCTCCCCGACGAAAAACGCCCCCCATGACACACCATGAGGGGCGGACGGCGCAGCGGCGCGCCGGGCAGGCGCCGCGCCTAGAACGGGATGGCCTCGACCGCCTTGATCTCCGAAACCTGTTCCTTGAGCATGCGCTCGATGCCCGCCTGCAGGGTCATCATCGAGTACATGCAGCCCACGCAGGCGCCGGCCAGGCGGATCTGGACGATGTCCTCGACGATGTCGACCAGCTCGATGTCCCCGCCGTCCGCCTGGACGTAGGGCCGGATCATCTCCAGGACGGCCTCGACGCGCTCCCGCGTCCCCGCCCCGGTGGCCGGCGCAGCCCCGGTCACCGACCCCGCCCCGGCCACCGGCCCGTTACTCGTCACCGTCTCCGCCATCCGTCGCCCCCTCGTCCGCCGCCCGTCACCAGTCGTCGCCCGCGCCGTCGCAGTCCTCGCCCGCGCCGCCGCCCGCGCCCGTCAGCAGCCGCGCCCGTCCTCCCCGCAGGGTTCGGCCTGCCCGGGGTCCTCCGCCGTGGTGAAGGAGTGGCCGCACCCGCAGGTGGCCACCGCGTTGGGGTTGCGCACCGCAAACCCCTCACCCATCACCGAGCGGTGGTAGTCGATCTCGGCCCCCCGCAGCAGGCGCGCGGCCAGCGCGTCCACCAGGAGGCGCACCCCGTGCTGCTCGACCACCTGGTCGCCGGGCTGGACCTCGGTGTCGAGCGTCATCCCGTAGGAGTACCCCGAGCACCCGCCGCGGGTGACGAAGAGCCGCAGAGCCGTCCCGGGCGCCTCCTGGGCCAGCAGGTCCCGCAGCCGCTCGGCGGCGGCGGGCGTCAGCGTGATCGGATCCTGGGTGATGGCCATGACAGGACCATTCTGGCACCCGCCGCAGGGGGTGTCAATTTGCGCGTCGGTGACGCCCGTCGCGGGTGATGCGCCGGTGCGCCAGTCACGGGTGACGGGCGGGAGACCCCGCCCGGGTTACGCGCGGGAGGCGCCGGCCACGGGCTGCGGGGCGTCCCGCTCGGCATCCACCGGGCAGAAGAACCCGAAGGGCTCGCGCGGGTCCGGGTTGAGGAACTGGTGGGGCGCCCCCGGCGGCACGTAGACCACGTCCAGCGGCCGCACCTCGAAGCGCTCCGCGCCCACGCGCACCACGCCGCGCCCGCGCACGACGACCACGGCGTGCACGTGCCGGTGGCGCTCCAGGCTGCTGTACCCGCCCGGCGCCACCTCGAAGTAGCGCAGGTGGAAGCGGGCCGGCTCGCCGGCGCTGCCGATGAGCGTGTGGCGCGTCACCCCCTCCCAGGCGAGGTCCGCCTCCCGGGCCGGCTTGTAGGCCTGCGGGGGGACGCCCTCCCAGGTGAAGGTGGCCGGGTCGAAGCGCATCAGCACCCGGCTCGTCCGGAGGCCCGGTTCCGGGATTTCACAGGAGGACGCGTAGAGGGCGGACGCGGCACCCTCCGGTGCGGGTGCCCGCCGGCGCCCGGCCGGTCCGGGCCGCTCCGGACGCAGCCCTCCTCCGCCTGACCGCCGCCGGACCCTCCTCACGGCCTCACCACCACCTTCAGCGCGTCGCCCGACGCCACCAGCCGGTATCCCTCGGCCGCACGCTCGAGCGGCAGCCGGTGGGTGACCAGCCGCTCGACGGGCAGCCCCGCCGCCAGCAGCCGCAGCGCCTCCCGGGTGTCGGCCGGCCCGGCGGAGTAGCTGGGGATCACCGACACCTCCCGGAAGAAGAGGTCGTGCACCGCCAGGGGGAAGGTGGCGCCGGGCGGGAGCGGGGCAAAGAGCACGAGGCGTCCCGCCGGTGCCGTGCAGGCCATCCCGGTGGCGATGGCGTCGACGCTGGGTGGGGTCACCACGACCACGTCGGCTCCCCCACCCGGGACCGCTTTGTCGATGTCGCCTCCGAGCGCGCGCGCCGTCTCCTGGCGGTCCGGGCGCACGTCCAGCCCCGCCACCACCGCCGCCCCCAACGCCCGCGCCGCCAGCACGTGCAGGAGGCCCATCACCCCCAGGCCCACGACGGCCACGCGGTCCCCCTCCCGCAATCCCGCCCGCCGCAGGCTCTTCACCGCGCAGGCCAGCGGTTCGACGAAGACCCCCCGCTCGTCGTCGACCTCCTGTGGCAGCGGCAGGAGGTCGGCTGCGACGATCTCAGGCGGGACGAGGGTATAGTCGGCCAGCCCTCCGGGCTCCAGCCGGGTCCGGCGCCAGGTGGGGCAGTGCACGGCATCCCCGCGGCGGCAGGCCCGGCACGCGCCGCACGGCGCGTGGTGGTGGACGAAGACCCGCGTCCCTTCGGGGAGCTCGACGCCCGGCCCTGTCGCCGCCACCTCGCCCACCGGCTCGTGGCCAAGCGGGACCGGCGCCTTGCGCGCCATGTACCAGGCCATGGTCTCGCCGCTGCACAGCCCGCAGGCGCGGACGCGCACCAGGACCTCACCCGGCCCAGGAGGTCGCAGCGGCCGCGTCTCCAGTCGGACGTCCCCCTCGCCGTGGTAGACCGCGGCCCGCGTGAGCGTGGGCAGCGTCAGGGCCACGGGGGCTCTCCCGCGAGCGGAGCGGCCCCGTCCGGGACGATCGCCACCTTCAGGTGGGCCCCGCGGTCCAGCTCTTGGAAGACCTCCACGATCTCCCCGAGCGGCCGTACCGCCGTGACGAGCGGGCCCACGTTGATGCGCCGCTCCGCCAGCCACCGCCGCGCCTCGGCCACGTCATCCGAGGTGTAGTGGAAGGCGCTGACCAGGTCCACCTCGCCGTAGTGGAGGCGGGCGGCGTCGAAGGTGGCACGGGCCCCGGGCGCCAGCCCTCCGAAGAGGAGGACGCTCCCGCCGCTGCGCACCCACGCGGGCGCCGCCGTCCACACCGCTGCGCTGCCGGTGGCTTCCACCACCACGTCCGGGGCCTCGCCCAGCGCCCCCTCCAGATGGCGCCGCACCGTCTCGGATCCAGAAGCTCCTGGGGCCCCGCGCCGGTGCGCTTTCCCGAGCCCTGCAGCCTCGCCCCGGCCATGCGCGCCGCCCTCGCCGCCCGAGACGTCGACGGGCAGCCCCCCCAGCGCCGCCACGAGCTCCAGCCGGTCGCGCCGCCGCGCCACCACCGCCGGGCGCAGCCCCAACCGCAGGCCCGTGAGCAGGAAGAGGAAGGCGATGGCCCCCGACCCCACCACGGCGACGGACGGCCCGCCATTGCCTGCCCACCCGTCAGCTCGCCCCAGCAGGCCCAGGCGCCGCCAGCCGTGCAGCACGCACGCCAGCGGCTCCAGGAAGGCCGCCTCCGTGTACCGCAGCTCCGGGGGCTTGGGGAAGAGGTGCCGCGCCGCCACCGGAGGCGTCACCAGCACGTGCTCGGCGTAGGCGCCCAGCACGATGTCCTGAAAGAGGCGGGGACAGTGGTTCTCGGCGCCGCGCCGGCACGCCGCGCACTGGCCGCACCCCGCGGTGGGCACGTACATCACCGCGTCACCGGGCCTCACCTGCGCCACGCCCGGGCCCACGGCGACGACGTCGCCAGCGGCCTCATGGCCGAACGGCCCGGGCCCCAGGCGGGCGTGCCCTCGCCGGTAGGTCTTCAGGTCCGTGCCGCAGGTGAGCGCGGCGCGGACGCGCACCAGCACCTCGCCGGGCCCGGGCGCCGGGAGGGGACCGTCTTCCAGGGCGAGCCGCCGGGGGGCGCGCAGGACGGCCCGGCGCATCACCCCGGCGGCTGCCACCCGATCAGCTGCCCGTCTCAGCTTTCCCTCTCAGCTGCCGTCTCGACGGGCAGGCGCTCGTTGAACCAGGCGATGATGCCGCCCCGCAGGTTGCGGGCGTTGCCGTAGCCGGCCGCGCGCAGCACCTTCACCACGTCGGCGCTGCGGGCACCGGACGCGCAGTGGACCACCACCGGGCGGTTGGGGTCGATCTCGGTGAGGCGCTGCCGGACCTCCCCCTTGGGGATCAGCACGGCGCCGGGGATGCGCGCCTGCGCCCACTCCCAGGGCTCCCGGACGTCGATAAGCTGGGCCCCGGCCTCGAGCAGCCGCACCGCCTCGGCCGGCTCCACCTCGGGGACCTCGCCGTCGGTCTCGGCGACGGCGTGGCGGCCGGGCAGGCCGCAGAAGGCCTCGTAGTCGATGAGCGCGGTGATCGTGGGCCGGTCGCCGCAGACGGGGCAGTCGGGGTTGCGGGCCCAGCGCAGCAGCCGGAAGTCCATCGCCAGGGCGTCGAAGATGAAGAGGCGGTTGCCCAGCGTCTCCCCCACACCCAGCAGGACCTTCACCGCCTCCGCGGCCTGCAGCGTCCCCATGAAGCCGGCCAGCGCCCCCAGGATGCCGCCCTCCGCGCACGAGGGCACGGTCCCCGGCGGCGGCGGCGTGGGGAAGAGGCAGCGGTAGCACCCGCGGCCGGGCAGGAAGGTGGTGGCCTGCCCCTCCCAGCGCAGGATGGACGCGTCCACCAGCGGCTTGCGCAGGAAGACGCAGGCGTCATTCACCAGGTAGCGGGTGGGAAAGTTGTCGCTGCCATTCACCACCAGGTCGTAGGACCCGATGATCTCGAGCGCGTTCTCCGCGGTGAGCGTGGTCTGGTACGGCACCACGGTGACGTCGGGGTTCAGCGCCTCGAGCGTGCGCTTCGCCGACTCGGTCTTGGGGACGCCCACGTCGGCGGTGCGGTGGATCACCTGGCGGTGGAGGTTGTTGAGCTCCACCCGGTCGCCGTCGATGATCCCGATGGTCCCGACCCCGGCCGCGGCCAGGTAGAGGGCGGAGGGACTCCCCAGGCCCCCGGCGCCGACGACGAGGACCTTGCTGTCGAGCAGCCGGCGCTGCCCCGCCACCCCGATCTCGTCCAGGATGAGCTGGCGCGAGTAGCGGTCGATCTGCTCGCGGGAGAGGATAGGACGCCGGGTCTCTACGGCCATGCTGCGCTCCTCATGCCACCAGGTTGCTCTCCGGGCTGCTCACGCGCTCCTCACCGGTCGACGGGGCGGGCGCGTCGCCCGCTCACCACGCACTGCGCGACTCGCCACGATTTACGATACCGAGGGGTCCTGCGCTGTCAACGCATCGTCATTCAACGCAGGACGGGCCCCGGCTCTTCCCGTCCTCCCCCTGTGGCTCCCGAGGGGTAATCCCGGGGCATAAGGGGCTGGGGGGCCGGCGGGAGGCCGGGCAGCGGAGCTCGGCCCGGCGGGATGCCGGGCAGCAGAACTCGGCCCGGCGGGACGCCTGAGGCCGACGCCCTGCAGAGATGCTGTAGAATACAGTGTTCGCCTGGCCCATGGCCTGCGGGTTCGAGGGGCCGTGGGAGCCTGAGTGGGAGGCACAGAGCGTCATGGACGATCTCTTCGACGTCACGATCATCGGCGCGGGGCCCACGGGCCTGTTCGCCGCCTACTACGCCGGCTTTCGCTCGCTCCGCACGAAGATCGTGGACAGTCAGCCCGACCTGGGCGGGCAGATCACCGCCCTCTACCCGGACAAGTACATCTACGACGTGGCCGGGTTCCCTAAGATCCTCGGCAAGGACCTGGTGCGCAACCTGGTGGAGCAGGCGATGCAGTACAACCCCGAGGTCCTCCTGAACGAGCAGATCCAGACGGTGGAGGACGTCGGGGACCGGGCGCTGGCGCTGCGGTCGGACGGCCGGGTCCACTACACCAAGGTGGCCATCATCACGGCGGGGATCGGGGCTTTCACCCCCAAGACCTTCAAGCGCCCGGAACTGGACCGGTACATGGGCAAGGGGCTCTACTACGCCGTCAAGAACAAGGAGGACTTCCGGGACAAGCGGCTGCTGGTCATCGGGGGCGGCGATTCGGCCCTCGACTGGGCCCTGGGCCTGATCCCCTACGCCCGGCAGATCACCCTGATCCACCGGCGGGACCAGTTCCGCGCCCACGAGGACAGCGTGCGCAAGCTGTTCGACTCCCCCATCACCGTGCGGCTCTTCTACGAGTTGAAGGAGCTGCGCGGGGACGACCAGGTGCGGGAGGCCGTCATCTTCGACAACCGGACGAAGCAGGAGGAGGTCCTGGAGGTCGACGCGGTGCTGGCCTTCCTCGGGTTGATCAGCAACCTGGGGCCGATCAAGCACTGGGGGCTGCAGATTGAGGACGACTCCATCGTGGTGAACACGAAGATGGAGACGAACCGGCCGGGGATCTACGCGGCCGGAGACATCGTCACCTTCCCGGGCAAGCTCAAGCTCATCGCCACGGGCTTTGGGGAGGCGGCCACGGCGGTGAACAACGCCGCCGCCTACATCAACCCGCGGGCGAAGGTCTTCCCCGGACACAGCAGCACGATCATGGAGCAGAAGGAGAAGAAGGCCACCCCGGCCGGGGCATCGGCGGGGTGATGAGGGAAGGGCCCATGTCATCCCCGTGGCCCCGGCCACACGTGATACGACCGAACACTACCTGCCCCGGACCCAGTTGTGTTCGGTAGTGTGTTCGGTAGACTCGCCAATCTGCCTGACTGGCTGGGCGGCGCTGCGTTCCCGCCTGCCCTGTAAACTCGAAGTTCGGTCCGGCCTCCAATCCGGCCAAGAAAATTTTTCGCCCGCCTTGCCCCCCCTGAAAACGCCCAGCCCATGCCGATAACTCATAACGGAAAACCAGGCAGAGTGTGCCGAGGAGGGGAGCGGCCTGGGGATCACGCCAGCTCCGTCAGCCCAACCACGCCCACACGCGCTCGATCAGGACGCGGCGCCACGAGGAGGTTCCGCGCCAGCCAGGGATTCCGGGCGGCTGCTGCGGGTCATCGCCCGCCTGCCTGATGGCGCCCTTCGCAGCCGGGTCGAGCGGCTGGCGGGCCGCGAGCGCCGGGCCACGACCCTGCTCGTCGCCTACCTGGCCGAGCTGGACGCTCGCCGCTTGCACCTGGCGGACGGGTATCCCTCGCTCTTCGCCTACTGCACTCAGGCCTTGCACCTCTCTGAGTACGCCGCCTACCACCGCATCCAGGCGGCCCGGACGGTGCGTCGGTTTCCCGTCCTCCTCGGCGAACTGGCCCGGGGGCACCTGACGCTCACCACGCTGAGCCTGCTGGCTCCGCACCTCACCGCTGCCAACCTCCAGGCGCTGCTGGCCGAGGCGCGCGGGGCCAGCAAGCGGGCCGTGGAAGCGCTGGTGGCGCGCCTGCAGCCTCGCCCTCCCGTCCCGGCCTCCGTACGCCGTCTCCCAGCCCCGGGAGGGCCGGCGCACCCAGCCCCGGGAGGTTCGGCACACCCAGCCCTGGGAGATTCGGTGCAGCCTGTCCAGGGAGGTCCAGAGTGCTCCGTCCCGGGAAGTCTGGCGTCCCCTGTCCCCGGAGGTCCAGCACCTCAGCAAGGCCAGCCACCGACGCCGACACCGAGTCCAACGCTCGGCGTCGACGGGATTCCAGCAGGGGTGGCTGGAGACACCCCGGTCGCCCACGCGCCCGCGGGAGATGAGACAGACCGTGTCCCACCCGGGACGCCACCCGGCGGCCCCGCGCGGTTTCTGAGGCCGGGCAGCTGCGGCGGCGGGCCATCGGGCGCTGTCACTCCCCTGGCGCCGACGCGCTACCGTGTCCAGTTCACGGCCGGCCCGGAGACCTATGCCAAGCTGAAGCAGTGCCAGGACCTCCTGCGCCACCAGATCCCCGGCGGTGACCTGGCCCAGCTCTTTGACCGAGCCCTGACCGCATTGCTGCGAGAGCTGATGTGCCGGAGGGTGGGCACCCCGCTCCGGCCGGGGCCGGCCCGGACCACCCCGGCGGCGGCTCCCCCGGCAAGGATCGTGCGGCCGCATGCCGCCACCGCTCCCACGCCCGGAGACGCATCGGCTTCGAATCCCGGCGCACCGACACTCCCACCGGGGCCTTCGCGTCACATTCCGGCCGCTGTCCGTCGGGTCGTGTGGGAACGGGACGGCGGCCAGTGCGCGTTCGTCAGTGCAGACGGGCGTCGGTGCCCGGAACGGGGATACCTGGAATTCCACCACGTCCGCCCCTACGCCCTGGGCGGACCGGCCACCGTGGAGAACATCCAGCTCCGCTGTCGCGCCCACAACGGCTACGAGGCGGACCAGATCTTCGGACCGCCCCCCGCGCGGCGCTCAGGGCCGTCCCAACAGAGCGATCAGCGGGCGGCTGCGGATCAGCGCGCGGCTGCGGATCAGCGGACGGCTGCGGAACGGACGACTGCGGAACGGGCGACTGCGGATCGGGCGACTGCGGATCGGGCCATGAGGCCAGGGCGGAGCCGCCTAACACCGGGACCTGCCGAACAGGCCCCGCCCCGGACCCAGTTGGCCTCAGCAGCGCAGGCAGGCTCGGCCCCGGCGACCACCCCTGCCCGGAGCCCTGATCAGCCCGGCAGGACCGCTGCGCAGACCGGCCGGCCTGGCGAGCACAGCCATCCACCCTGAGGACCCTGACCCGACCTGAAAACCGTGACCCGACTTGGGGACCATGACCCGACCGCGCCGACGCCGAGGCGCGGAGGCTACGCCGAGGTGGCGGGGCGCCTGCTCCGGTACGCCAGGACGGCCTGGGCCTGCTCGTCGGCATGGTATGAGGAGCGGACGAGCGGACCGGCCTCCACGTACCGGAAGCCCCGCCGCAGTCCCTCCGCCTTGAGGGCGGCGAACTCCTCCGGGGTGTAGTACCGGTCGATGGGGTGGTAGCCCGGGCCAGGGCGCAGGTACTGGCCGAGGGTGAGGACGTCGCAGTCGACGGCACGCAGGTCGTCCATCGTCTGCAGGACCTCCTCCCAGGTCTCGCCCATGCCCAGGATGATCCCGCTCTTGGTGAAGCAGGTGTAGCCCCACTCCTTGACCCACCGCAGCAGCCGGAGCGAGCGGTCGTAGTTGCCGCCGTGGCGGACAATGGCGAAGACGCGCCGCACGCTCTCGATGTTGTGGTTGAGGATCTCGGGGCCGGCCTCCAGCACAGTGTGGAGCGCGGCGGGATCGCCCTTGAAGTCGGGGATGAGCACCTCCACGGTGCACCCGGGCACGTAGGCGTGGATGCGCCGGATCGTCTCCGCGTAGATCGCCGCGCCTCCGTCGCGCAGGTCGTCGCGGTTCACGGAGGTGATCACCGCGTGGCGGAGGCCCATTTGCTGGACGGCGCGCGCCACCCGCTCGGGCTCCTCCAGGTCCAGCTCGCTGGGCAGGCCGTGGGCGATGGCGCAGTAGGCGCAGTTGCGCGTGCAGATGTTCCCCAGGATGAGGAAGGTGGCGGTGCGGCGCTCCCAGCAGTCGCCGATGTTGGGACAGCGGGCCTCCTCGCAGACCGTGTGGAGGGCCTGGGTGCGCATGATCCCCACGAGCGCCTGGTAGTTGGGCCCGCTGGGGAGGCGCACCTTGAGCCAGGGAGGACGCCGCAGCGGCACGGCGCGCCCCTGCGGGTCGAGGGTGTAGAGGGGGCGCTCCGACGTCTGCGCGTCGGGCACGGCGGAGCCGTCGCGAGCGATCGCCATCTAGAAGTCGGTGACCAGCCCTTCTGCCCGGAAGCCCTCCAGCCGGGCCTTGATGTGGTTCAGGAACTGCATGGCCACCGCCCCATCGAAGACACGGTGGTCGAAGGACAACCCCAGGTGCATGATGTCCCGGATGGCGATGGCCTCCTGCCGCACCACGGGGCGCTTGACGATCGCGTCCGTGGCCAGGATGGCGGCCTGGCCGGGCACGATCACCGGCATCGACCAGATCGACCCGAAGACGCCCGGATTGGTGATGGTGAAGGTGGCCCCCTGGACGTCCTCGAGCGTCAACGTCCCCTCGCGCGCCCGCCGCCCGACGGCCTCGATCTCGCGGGCGAGGCCGGCCAGGCTCTTCTGGTCGGCGTCGTGGATCACGGCCACGACCAGGCCGTCCTCCACGGCGATGCCGAGCCCGATGTGGACGTGGCCGCGCTGGAGGATCCCCTCGTCGGTCCACACGCTGTTCACGACGGGGAACGCGCGCAGGGCGTCGGCGGCGGCCCGGACGAAAAAGGCGGTGTAGGTGAGGTTCGTACCGTGGCGCTCGCGCCAGGCGGCCTTGTGCGCCTCGCGCCAGCGCACCAGTTCGGTGACGTCCACCTCGATGACGCCGTAGGCGTGGGGGATCTCCCGCTTGGACTGGGCCATGCGCTGGGCGATGGTCCGGCGCAGCGGCGAGAGCCGGATCAGGCGGTCCTGGGGACCGGCGACCGGTGGCCGGACCGGCGCGGGGACGCCCGGCGGCGGCGCGCCAGGGACCGCTGCGGGCGCAGCCGGCGCAGGGGTGGGCGGGATCGGAGCGGGCGCAGCCCCGGCGGGGGCGGCGGCAGCGGGCGCCGCCGCGGCTGGGGCGGTAGCGGGCGCGGCACGGCGGGCTTCGATGTAGCGGAGCAGATCCTCCTTGGTCACCCGGCCGCCCGCGCCGCTGCCCTGGAGCCGCGTCACCTCGGTCAGCGGGACGCCGTGTTCCTCGGCCAGGCGGCGCACCAGGGGGGAGAGCCGGGGACGCTCGCCGACGGCCTCGCGTGCCTCCGCCGCGGCAGGTGCGCCAGGTGGAGCCGCAGGAGCGCTTGGGGCGGCCGGGGCGGGTCCGCCGGGGGCTGCGGGGGCCGGAGCCACGCCAGGGGTGGCAGCCGTCGGGGTTGCAGCGGGTGCCGGGCCGGGGGCCGGGCCGGGTGCCGGGCCGGCCGCCTGAGCGGCCGCGGCAGCGGCGGCGGCTTCCTGGCCGGCCGGAACGTCCATCAGGGCGATGGGGGTCCCCACGGGGAGCGTCTGCCCCTCCTGCGCCAGGATCTCCCGCAGCACCCCCTCGATGGGCGAGGGCATCTCCACGTTGACCTTGTCGGTGATGATCTCCACCAGCGGCTCGAAGCGCTCCACCCGGTCACCGGGGCGCTTCAGCCACCGGCCGATCGTCCCCTCGTAGGTGGACTCCCCCAGCTGGGGCATCCTCACCTCAACCGGCATGCGGCCCTCCTCTGTCTGCGGCCAGGCGGCGCATCCTAGTACGCGGCCAGGCGGCGCATGGCGGCGGCGATCTTGGCCCGGTCGATGGTGAACCACTCCTCCAGCGGCTTGGAGAAGGGGATGCCGGGCACGTCGGGACCGCCCAGCCGCATCACCGGGGCGTCCAGCGACTCGAACGCCTCCTCGGCGATGAGGGCGGCGATCTCCGCGCCGATGCCCATGAAGCGGTTGTCCTCGTAGACGATCAGGGCGCGGCTGGTCTTGGCCACGGAGGCGAGGATTGTCTCCCGATCGAGCGGGCGCAGACACCGCAGGTCGACCACCTCGGCCTCGATCCCCTCGGCGGCCACCTCCTCGGCGGCGGCCAGCGCCTCGTGCAGCATCCAGCCGAAGGCGAAGACGGACAGGTCGCGACCCTGCCGCCGGACCGCCGCGGGGCCGAGGGGCACGACGTAGTCCCCCTCCGGCACCTCGCCGCGGACGATCCGGTACATCCGCTTGTGTTCCAGGAAGAGGACCGGGTCGGGGTCGCGCACGGCCGCCTTCAGCATCCCCTTGGCGTCGGCCGGGGTGTAGGGAGCCACCACCTTCAGCCCCGGCACGTGCGCGTAGAAGGCCTCCACCGACTGGGAGTGGTAGAGCGCGGTGCCGTGGGAGCCGCCGTAGGGCGCGCGGAAGACCACCGGGCAGCCGTAGCCGTTGTTGGAGCGGTAGCGCATGCGCGCCGCCTCGCTGACGATCTGGTTGAACGCCGGGTGGATGAAGTCGGCGAACTGGAACTCGGCGATGGGGAGCAACCCGTTGGCGGCCATGCCGATGGCCACCCCGGCGATGGAGGACTCCGCCAGCGGCGAGTCGATCACGCGGTCCTCGCCGAACCGCTCGTACAGCCCCATGGTGACGCCGAAGACGCCGCCCTTGCGCCCGACGTCCTCGCCCAGGACGACGACCCGCTCGTCCCGGGCCATCTCCTCGTGGTGGGCCTGGTTCAGGGCATCGACGTAACGCAGCTCGGGCACGGTCGCTCCCCCCTAGGCCTGGCCCGACGGCGGCCGGCCGGATGGTTCTCCGCCCGCGGGGGACGACCCCGCGGCGGTCGCGCCGGGGCGGGGGCCCGGACGGGCCGCGGCTGGCGCCTGCGCCAGCCAGGAGAAGTCCGGGGAGTCGCGCCACGCCCCCGGCGGCGGGGTGGCCGGGTTCCAGTAGACGGGGTCCTCCTGCGGCGGCGCGTACACGTAGTGTCGGGCGCTCTCCGGGTCGGGGAGCGGGGCGCGCTCGGCCGCGTCGGTGGCCTCGTCGATCTCCCGCTTGATGCGCGCCATCATCTCCTGGTCGGTGCGCTCGTCCAGCACCCCGGCCTCCTCCAGGTAGGCGCGGAAGGTGCGCAGCGGGTCGGCCAGCCGGGCCGCCTCGATCTCCTCCCGCGGCCGGTAGCGCTCCTGCTGGTCGTCGCTGCTGTGCGAGCCCAGCCGCTGCACCCGGTACTCGATGAGGGTCGGCCCCTCTCCCCGCTTGGCCCGCTCATAGGCCTCCCGGGCCACCCGGTAGCACTCCAGCACGTCGCTGCCGTCGGCCACCACCCCGGGCATGCCGTACCCGGCCGCACGCGCGGCGATGTCTCCGCCGGCCACCTGCTTGCGCAGCGGCACCGAGATGGCGTAGCCGTTGTTCTCCACCACGAAGAGGATGGGGAGCTTGTAGATTCCCGCCCAGTTCAGCGACTCGTGCCAGTCGCCCTGGCTGGTGCCGCCGTCGCCGATGGCCACCATGGTCACCTCGCCAGTGCGGCGCAGCTTCGCCGCGTAGGCGATCCCCACGGCGTGGGGGTACTGAGTGCCGACGGGGCTGCTGGTGGAGAGGATGCGGTAGCGGGGGTGGCCGTAGTGGCCGGGCATCTGCCGTCCCCCGCTGCTCGGACTCGTGCCGCGGGCCAGCAGGTCGAGGAGCATGTCGGCGGGCGTCATCCCCTTGACGAGACAGGCGGCGATGGACCGGTAGAAGGGAACGAACCAGTCGCGGGCCTTGTCCATCGGCCACATCGCCCCCACCTGACACCCCTCGTGCCCCGGGCCGGAGATGACGAACATGGCCTTGCCCGAGCGCTGCAGCACCCACATGCGCTCGTCGAGCGCCCGGGCCAGCGCGATGTAGTAGTACATGTCCAGGACGTCCTGGTCGCTCAGCCCCAGCAGCCGGTGGCGCGGGACTGCGCGCGCTTCGGTCGTGGTCTCACGCAGCGCCATAGGCCTCCCCCTCTGGACGGCCCGTGGTGCGGGCCGCGTCGCCGCTCCCTGTCCGTGTCGCTCCGCCCGGCCCGGCCCTCACGCGTGGATCACCCGTCCCATCGCGTCGAGGGCCGCCTCCTTCACCGCCTCGGCCAGCGTCGGGTGGGCGTGCACGGCGGTTCCCAGCTCCAGCACGGTCCCCTCCAGCGCCCGCACCGCCACCGCCTCGGCCACCAGTTCCGTGACGCCGGGCCCGACCATGTGGACCCCCAGGAGCTCCCCCACCTTCGCGTCCACCACCACCTTGACCAGCCCCTCCGTCTCCCCCTCGATGGCGGCCTTGGAGTTGGCCTGGAAGGCGAAGCGGCCCACCCGCACCTCGCGGCCGGCCGCCCGGGCCTCCCGCTCGCTCAGGCCCATGGTGGCCACCTGGGGGATGGAGAAGGTGGGGCGCGGGATGGTCTGGTAGTCGATGGGCGCGGGGTCGTGGCCGGCGATGCGCTCGACCACGGTGATGGCCTCGTCGGAGGCGACGTGGGCCAGGCGGTAGGGCCGGCGCGTGCCCACCACGTCCCCGATGGCGTAGATGTGCGGGACGGTGGTGCGCAGGTCCTCGTCGACCACGACGCCCGCCGCGTCGACGGCCACGCCGGCTTCCTCCGGGGCCAGCTCGCGCACCACCGGGGCCCGGCCCACCGCCACCAGGATGTAGTCCGCGCGCACCGTCTCCGTCCCCTGTTCGCTCCCGGCGCCCTGGTCCCCGCCGACGCTCGGGCCCGGACCGGCGGCCGGGACCGCCCCCGCGGTCCGGACGCGGCGCAGCGTGGCGACGAGCTCTGCCCCCCGGCGCTCCACGCGCTCCACCGTGGTCTCGGTGTGCACGGCGATCCCGCGGCGCTGGAAGGCGCGGGCCAGCGCCCGCCCGATCTCCTCGTCCTCGAGCGGGACGAGCGTGGGGAGGACCTCCACCAGCGTCACCTCGCTCCCGAAGGCCCGGAAGAGGCTGGCGAACTCCACCCCCACCGCCCCCGCGCCGACGATGAGCAGGCGCCGCGGGACCTCCTGGAGGGCCAACACGCCCGTGCTGTCCAGGATGCGCTCCTGGTCGATCGGCAGGTGCGGCAGGCTCTTGGGTGCCGAGCCGGTGGCGATCAGCACGTGATGCGCCCGCAGGGACGTCTCCGAGCCGTCGGCCAGGGCCACGGCCAGGTCGTGCGCGGTGAGGAAGCGGGCCTCGCCGTGGAAGACGTCGATCCCGTGCTTGCGCATGAGGAACTGGGTGCCCTTGTGCAGCTTGTCCACGACCCGCGCCTTGCGGGCGTGCGCGGCCGGGAGGTCCACGGCCACGCCGTCTGCGCGCACGCCCATCTCGGCGGGGTGGCGCAGGGCGTCGAGGAGCTCGGCGGTGCGCAGCAGCGCCTTGGTGGGGATGCACCCGTAGTGCAGGCAGGTGCCGCCCACCTTGTCCCGCTCCACCAGCGCGGTGCGCAGGCCCAGCTGCGCCGCGCGGATCGCCCCGACGTAGCCGCCGGGCCCGCCGCCGACGATCACGAGGTCATACGGGTCGGGCATCGGCACGCTCCTCCGGGCGCAGGCTCCGGCGCCAGTGCCGCGCTGCCGCCGTCCCCGCCATGGTCAGGCCCCACGTCAATGACGGCGCCGACCGGGGAGGGCGGAGAGGGGCTTCCGCCCCGCGTACCCCTCGGCCAGCCCGTGCCAGTAGCGGATCGCGTCCTCGCCCACCCGCCAGCACAGGTAGATCTGCACCTGGCCGGCCAGTGAGAGGAAGTCGACCAGGCCCAGGTCGAGGTCGCGCAGGATGGCGCCATGGCGCTCCAGCTCGTCGACCAGCGCGGCGAACTCCTCCTGGAGGGCGTCGAGCCGGCGTTGCTCGGCGGCGATCGTCTCCAGGGAGGCCTCCTCCCGCTCCAGCGCCGCCCACAGCCCCTCCAGGCGGGTGCGCAGGCCCAGGGCCTCCTCCCGCACGCGCCGCAGCCGGCGGATGATGCGCTCCACGTCGGGCAGCGCCCGGCTCGCCTCCTCGTAGGTCACGAACCGCGGCATGGGCTCCTCCCGGCGCGCCACGCGATCACCTCCGCACGGTCAGGCGGATGGTGTGGTAGCCCGTCGCCCCGTCGGGGAGCGTCGGGCTGACCCGGGCGGTCTGCAGGACGCCCACCCCGTCGCGGGCCCGCACCTTCAACGTGTACTGCCCGGGGGCGGTCGGCTTCCACAGCGCCGCCCACAGCACCCACGTATACTTGCCCAGCGGCGGCTTCACCTGGGCCGGCAGCCAGGTCTTCCCGTCGTCCACCGAGACCTCCACGGCGCGGATGCCCCGGTCCCCCGCGTAGGCCACCCCGCCCAGGGCCACCTCCTCCCCCACCCTGGCGCTGGCCCGTCCCGTGGGCGTCGTGAACTTGGACATCGTCTTCACCACGGCCTCGTCGCTCCACCCGGAGCGCTCCCAGTACCCCTGGAAGTCGTAGTCCACCGCCTCGATCTTCGTGATCCACTTCGGGTTCTTCATCCCGAAGAGGCCGGGCACCAGCAGCCGCAGGGGGAAGCCGTGGGCCCGGGGGAGGGCCTCGCCGTTCATCTCGTAGACCAGCAGCGTGTCGGGGTGCAGGGCGTCCACCACCGGCAGCGACTCGGTGTAGCCGTCGGCGCAGGTGAAGGCCAGCTTCACCGCCTTCGGGCTCACCCCGCCCGCCAGCGCCAGCACGTCGCGCAGCCGCACCCCCCGCCACCAGGCGTTGCTGATCAGGTCGCCCCCCACCTCGTTGCTGATGCACTCCAGCGTCTGCACCTGCCGCACCGCCGGGAGGGCCTTGAGCTCCTCGAGCGTGAGCCGCAGCGGCTTGCCCACGAGGCCGGTGACCTCCAGCCGCCAGCGGCTGGCGTCCACGTCCGGGTCGAAGCCCGGCGGGTTCTTGCTCACCACGTAGAACTGGTCGTTGGGCGTGACCTCGGGCGGCAGCCCGCGGATGCGGTCGAAGAGGGTCTGGGCGGCGACGCGCGCCCCCTCCCCCAGGGCCGTCAGGAGGCGCACGAGC
Organism: Armatimonadota bacterium; assembly: GCA_031081585.1. Taxonomy (NCBI): domain Bacteria; kingdom Bacillati; phylum Armatimonadota; species Armatimonadota bacterium. Next base: position 50,946 of record JAVHLY010000003.1, on the reverse strand, counting down.
GCCGTCCCGGCCAGCGCGGTGGCCCCGAGGACCAGGGACCGGTGCAGGACCTCCCGGCGCGTGACCTCCGGGCGTGGCGGAGCGGAGCGGGCCGCGCGCGGCTCCGGGCGCCCCTCGAAGAGCCGCAGCAGGAGCAGCAGGCCCAGCGCGTAGAGCCCCGCGTAGCCGGCCACGGCCAGGGCGACGCGTCGGGCCGCCTCCCCGGGCGCCGGGCTCAACCCCTGGGCGCCCAGCCGGGCTGCCAGCGCGTCCGCCGCCGGCCCCAGCGCCACCGCCAGCAGGACGGCGGCGGCAGCCAGGAACGCCACGGCCGCCCGCAGCAGCGGGCGGCCGCGCCAGGCCGGCCGGGCCACCGCCAGGCCGAGCAGGCCGGCCAGGAGGACCAGGGCCCCGAGCATCCCCCAGAAGGCCAGCGGCTTGGCGGCGAACTTCAGGCGGACGATCAGGACGCTGAAGAGCTCCATGGGCAGCAGCCGCAGGGTGCGCTCCCACAGGGCCAGGGGGACGGCGGGCACACCGCCGAGGAAGAGCCCCTGCATCATCGCCACAGCCGCCAGCACCCCGGCGAGGAGTCCTGCGACCAGGCCGGCCACGGTTGACCTCATGCGACGCTCCGGCAGTGGGCCACCACCCTCACGATAGCAACTCCGGGTGCGGATTGCATGGGGGCGCACGGGCCCGGACGCGCTGAGCCGCCTGGACCGGGGCCGGTGCGGGTTGGAGGCGATCCGGTCCGGTGGCGCCGGCGGGTGCGCCGATGCGGGGCGTCAGTTCGTCAGCGCGCTCAGGCCCGCTCGCCCAGGCCGAACCCCTCGATCTCCTGCTGGCGGAGGCGGGCCACCTCCACCAGCCAGGGCGGGTCTTCGTACACGTAGTCCTTGCGCAGGGGGTGGCCGACCCAGTCCTCCGTCATCATGATCCGCCGGAGGTCGGGGTGCCCCTCGAAGACGATGCCCAGCAGGTCGTAGGCCTCCCGCTCGTGCCAGTTGGCCCCGTCCCAGATGGGGGTGACGCTCGGCACCCGGGCGGCGTCGCGGGGGACCCGCACCTTCAGGAGCAGTTCGTGGCCGTGGGTGAACGAGAAGAGGTGGTAGACGACCTCCAGCTCGCCGCGCTGCGGCCAGTCCACGCCGGTCACCCAGGAGAGGTAGTCCATGCGGAAGGCGGGGTCGTCGCGCAGGAAGCGGCACACTGCCAAGAGGTCCTGGGCGGGCACCCAGGCACCCGGCGTGAGGAAGACCGGTCCCTTCTCCTCCGCCCGGGGTTTGGGCGGCAGGCGGGTGGGTGCGGGGCGGCCGGGGGCGGGTGCGGCCGGAGGTGGCGGCGCGCCCTCACCGGCAGGTGGCGGCGCATCCGCCTCCTCGTGCGGGAAGGGCTCCACCTGGGGAAAGCGTTCGCGCAGCCTGCGCACCAGCTCCCAGCTCATCGCCGCTGGCCCCTCCCGGCGGGAGTCGCGTCCCGGATGGCCACCGTCACCGGATCACCCCGCGGGCGATGGGCTCCTTGGGGGCGGCCCGGCGCAGGTCCTCCAGGTCGTAGCGGAGGCGGTCGCGGTTGTAGGTGCTCCCCTCGTAGTGCGGCGTAAAGACGATGGCCTCGGTGGGACAGACCTCCACGCACAGCCCGCAGTACTGGCACTTGTCCATCTCGATGTCGAAGCGGGTGAGGACGCGGTCCTTGGCGCGCCCCGTGGCCTCGATGTGGATGCAGCGGCTGGGGCAGACGCGCTCGCACTGGAAGCAGATGATGCAGAGGTCGTTGCCGGTTTCGGGGTCGACCGGCAGCGCCAGCAGCCCGTGCCAGCGCTCGCTGACGTTCACCTTCTTGATCGGGTAGAGGACGGTGTTCTTCGGACCGAGCAGTGTCCGCCAGGTGGCCCGCAGCCCCACCGCCAGGCCCAGGAGCCCCTGCCCGACCCGCTCGGTCAGGACGCCCAGTCCGCGCCGCCCGTCGGTCGCCATCACCGGTCCACGTCCGCCAGCACGATGTCGCAGCTCCCCAGGATAGCGATGAGGTCCGCCACCTTCGCCCCGCGCATGACCTGGGTGAGGGCGTAGAGGTTGCTGAAGGAGGGGCCCCGGATCTTCACCCGGTAGGGGCGCTCCTCCCCCTCGCTGACCAGGTAGATCCCCTCGTCCCCGCGGGGCGACTCGATGCGCGTGTAGACCTCCCCGCGGGGCAGGCGCACCGTCACCGGCACCTTGGCGCGGATCTCCCCCGCCGGCATCCGGGCCACGCACTGGCGGATGATGCGCACCGCCTGGCGCATCTCCTCCATGCGCACCAGGTAGCGCGCCCAGTTGTCCCCCTCGGTGCGCACGGGGATGTCGAACTCGACCTCGCCGTACTGCTCGTACGGGAAGGCCTTGCGGACGTCGAAGGCCACCCCGGACGCCCGCGCCACCGGGCCCGAGGCCCCGAAGCGGATGGCGTCCTCCCGGGAGAGGACGCCGATCCCCTGGGTGCGCACCTCGAAGATGGGGTTGCCGGTCAGCAGCTCGTGGTACTCGACCAGGCGGCGCTCCATCACGTCGCAGAAGTCCAGCACGCGCCCGAGCCACGCGTCGGTGACGTCCTCGTAGACCCCGCCCGGCCGGAAGTAGTTGTGGTGCAGCCGGCCCCCGGTGGCGTGCTCGAAGAGGTCGAGGATGAGCTCGCGCTCGCGGAAGCACCAGAGGAAGACCGTCGTCGCCCCCAGGTCGATGCCCCACGTCCCCAGCCAGACCAGGTGGCTGGCCAGCCGCTGCAGCTCCAGCATGAGGGTGCGGATCCAGCGCGCCCGCTCGGGGACGGTGATCCCGCCCAGGGTCTCCACCGCCCGCAGCAACGCCTCCTCGTTGGCCAGGGCGGAGAGGTAGTCCATGCCCCGGTCGGCCAGGGAGACGTTCTGGATGTAGGTGCGGTACTCCATCATCTTCTCCACGGAGGAGTGGAGGTAGCCGATGTCCGGGTTGACCTCGACGACGTTCTCGCCTTCCAGGGTGACGATCATGCGCAGCACGCCGTGGGTGGCCGGGTGCTGCGGGCCCATGTTGAGGAGGAGCTCTTCGGTGCGCAGCGCCATGGCGATCAGGTGCGCAGCGCCATGGCGCTCAGCCGGCCGGGGCGGCCAGCCCGGCGCGGCGCCGCAGGAAGGGCTCGCGGCGGATCTTCTCCTGGAGCTTCAGCACCCCCTCGTAGAGCGCCTCCGGCCGGGGCGGGCAGCCGGGGACGTAGACGTCCACGGGGATGACCGTGTCGACGCCCTTGAGGATGGAGTAGTTGTCGTAGTAGAAGGGGCCGCCGCAGGTGGCGCAGGAGCCCATGGAGATGACGTACTTGGGCTCGGGCATCTGCTCCCACAGGCGGCGGATGATCGGGGCCATCTTGATGGTGGCCCGCCCGGAGACCAGGATGAGGTCGGCCTGACGCGGGGTGGCCCGCGGGATCACCCCGATGCGGTCGAAGTCGAAGCGGCCGGCGAAGGCCGCCATCATCTCGATGGCGCAGCAGGCCAGGCCGAAGGTCAGCGGCCAGAGGCTGGCCGCCCGCCCCCAGTTGAGCACCGCCTCCACGCTGGTCAGCAGGACGCTTCCCCCGGGCAGGACGTCCACGACCTCGATCAGGCGGTCGAGGGGCGCCAGGCCGCTGGGGCGGACGGCGGGGGGCGTGCGCTCCATCTCCGGCGGTGCGTCGGCCATCGAGATGACCTCAGTCACACGGTGTGCTGGCTGAAAGCCAGCCAAATCCTAGCATCGGGCCCCTGAGGGGTCAAACGCCCGAGGGCTTCAGCTGCGGCCGGCGCGCGGGGACTCCACGGGGACGGCGGCCAGGGCCCGCACCGCCTCGGCGATGTGCGCGGCGTCGATGCCCGCCTCGGCCAGCTGGACCGCCGGCGGAGCCGAGCCGGGCATCCTGCGCACGGCCAGATGGCGCACCTGGAGGGGGAGGCCAATATCCGCCTCCGGCTCGGTGAGCGCGCTGAGCACCGCCTCGCCCAGGCCGCCCTGCGGGTAGTGGTCCTCGGCCACCACCAGCCGGCCGCCGGTGGCCCGCACCGCCTCGCGCACCGTCCCCGCGTCCAGCGGCTGCACCGAGTAGGCGTCGATCACCCGCACCGCGATCCCCTCCTGGGCCAGCCGGTCGGCCGCGCGCAGGGCCTCGTGCACCGTGACGCCCGCGGCCACCACCGTCACCCGGTCGCGGTCGGTGCGCCGCAGCACCCGGGAGCCGCCCACCGGGAAGCGCTCCCCCGGCCGGTAGATCACCGGCGTGGCCAGGCGCGTCGTGCGCAGGTAGACGATGCCCGGCCGCCCGGCCATCTCCGCCACCAGGGCGGCGGTCTGGTTGGCATCGCACGGGTAGAGCACCGTGGCGCCGAAGACGGCGCGCATCATGGCCAGGTCCTCCAGCCCCATCTGGGAGGGCCCGTCCTCCCCGATGGAGACCCCGGCGTGGGACCCGCACAGGCGCAGGTGGGCGCGGGAGATGGCGGCCATGCGGATGAAGTCGTAGGCGCGCGTCAGGAAGGCGGCGAAGGTCGAGGCGAAGGGCTTGTAGCCGCGCACCTGCAGCCCCACCGCCGCGGCGATCATCTGCTGCTCGGCGATGTACATCTCGAAGTAGCGCTCCGGGTGGGCGCGGGCGAACTCCTCGGCGTAGGTAGAGTTGTTCACCTCGCCGTCGAGGGCCACCACCCGCGGGTCGGCCGCCCCCACCGCCCGCAGCGCGTCGCCGTAGGCCTTGCGCGTGGCCACCGGCTGGCCCACCTCGTAGGCCGGCAGGGCCAGTGGGGCGGCGGGCGGCGGCGGGGCCGGCGCGCCGTCGGGGGGCGGGGCCACCGCGACCACGATGGGGGGGTCGGCGGGACCGCCCAGCTCGGCGATGGCGCGCTCCGCCTCGTCGGGTTTCGGCGCCTTGCCGTGCCATCCGTCGCGGTCCTCCATGAAGGAGACCCCGCGCCCTTTGACCGTCCGGGCGATGACCATGGCGGGGCGCCCGCTGCCGATGCCGTCGACGGCGTCCTGGTAGGCCCGGTCGATGGCCTCGACGTCGTGGCCGTCGGTGAGGATCGCCCGCCAGCCGAAGGCGCGGACGCGCTCGGCGTAGGCCTCCAGGTTCCACCCCAGCATCGTCTCCCCGCGCTGTCCGAGCCGGTTGACGTCGAGGATGACGATCAGGTTGTCCAGGCGGTAGTGGGCGGCGTGCTCCACCGCCTCCCAGACCGACCCCTCCGAGGTCTCGCTGTCCCCGTGCAGCACCCAGACCCGGTAGGGGAGGCGGTCCAGGTAGCGGCCGGCCAGCGCGATCCCCACCGCGACGGGCAGCCCCTGCCCCAGCGAGCCGGTGGCCACGTCCACCCAGGGCAGCACCGGGACCGGGTGTCCCTGGAGGCGGCTGCCGGGCTGGCGGTAGGTCAGGAGCTCCTCGTCGCTGATGGCGCCGGCGGCCTTGAGCAGGCTGTAGAGCAGCGGCGTGGCGTGGCCCTTGGAGAAGATCAGCCGGTCGTTGGTGGCCCGCTCGGGGTGGCGCACGTCGTAGCGGAAGTGGCGCAGCAGGAGCACCGCCGCCAGCTCCGCCGCGGAGAGCGCCGAGGTGGGGTGCCCCGAGCCGGCGCGGGCGGTCATGCGGATGGCGTCGACGCGCAGCTGCCGGGCCAGGGCGCGGGCCTCCTCGGCCCAGCCGCGGGAGCCGCTCACCGCCTCACCCCTCCGGCCCCTCGGTGGTGGCGCGGGCGGTCTGCCGCCCCTGCTGGTACTCGTGGATCCCCTGGTCGATGGCCACCCAGGCCAGCGTGGCGCACTTCACCCGCACGGGAAACTTGCGCACCCCCTGCAGCGCGGCCAGGTCGGTGGCGTCCAGCGCGGAGGGCTGCCCCTGCATCATCGCCCGGAAGGCCGCCACCAGCGCCCGCGCCTCCTCCAGGGTTTTCCCCCGCAGCTCCTCGGTCATCATCGAGGCGGACGCCTGGCTGATGGAGCAGCCGCGCCCCTCGAAGCGCACCTCGCTGATGCGCCCGTCCGCCACGCGCACCGTGAGGGCCAGCTCGTCGCCGCACAGGGGGTTGGCCCCCTCGACCACGATGTCGGCCGGCTCGAGCCGGCCGCGGTTGCGCGGGCGGCTGTAGTGGTCGAGGATGATCTCGCGGTAGAGGTCCTCCAGGCCCATCAGCCGCTCACCGGGGCCCGGGGCGCCGGGAAGAGGCGGCGCACCGTCTCCAGCCCGCGCACCAGGGCGTCGATGTCCTCCGGCGTATTGTACAGGTAGAGGCTGGCCCGCACCGTGGCCGGCAGGTTGAGCCGGCGGTGGAGCGGCTGGGCGCAGTGGTGCCCGGCGCGCACGGCGATGCCCTCCTGGTCGAGCACCTGGGCCACGTCGTGGGGGTGGACGCCGGCCAGGTCGAAGGCGATGGCCCCGCCGCGCTCCTCCACGCGCTCCGGGCCGAAGAGGCGCAGCCCCTCCACCTCGCGCAGCTGCCCCAGGGCGTAGGCGGTGAGCTCGCGCTCGTGGGCGCGGATGGCCGCCATGCCCACCCCCTCCAGGTAGTCGATGGCGGTGGCCCAGGCGATGCAGTCGGCGATGTTGGGCGTCCCCGCCTCGAACTTGTGCGGCGGGTCCTTGTAGGTGGAGCGCTCTAGCTGCACCAGCATGATCATCTCGCCGCCCCCGTGGAAGGGGGGCATGGCCTCCAGCAGCTCGTAGCGCGCCCACAGGGCCCCCGCCCCGGTCGGCCCGCACATCTTGTGGGCGGAGAAGGCCAGGAAGTCGCACCCGAGCTGGCGGACGTCCACCGGCATGTGCGGGACGCTCTGGGCCCCGTCCACCAGCACCAGCGCCCCGACCCGGTGGGCGCGCCGGGCGATCTCCGCCACGGGGTTGATGGTGCCGAGCACGTTGGACTGGTGGGTCACGGCCACGAGCCGGGTCCGTTCGCTGAGCAGGCGGTCGAAGGCGTCCAGCACCAGGCGTCCCTGCTCGTCGAAGGGGACAAAGCGCAGCCGAACGTGCCGTTCGGCTGCGAGCAACTGCCAGGGCACCAGGTTGCTGTGGTGCTCCATCTCCGTGAGGAGGATCTCGTCCCCCGGGCCCACGTTGGCGCGACCCCAGGCGTAGGCCACCAGGTTGATGGCCTCGGTGGTGCCGCGGGTGAAGACGACCTCCTCGGGCCGGGCGGCACCGATGAAGGCGGCGACGCGGGCGCGCGCGGCCTCGTAGCGCTCCGTGGCCGCCTCGGCGATGGCGTAGATGCCCCGGTGGACATTGGCGTTGATGGTCTCGTAGTACGTGCGCAGGGCGTCCAGCACGACCTGCGGCTTCTGCGAGGTGGCGGCGCTGTCCAGGTAGATGAGCGGTTTGCCGTGCATGCGCTGCCGCAGGAGGGGGAAGTCCTCGCGCACGCGGGGCGGGATCATGGGTCGTCGCTCCTCACCGCCGGTGGGGCAACCCGACGCCCTGCCGCGGCGCCGGCGCCACCAGCACCTCCGTCCCCTCGACCCGCACGGGGTAGGTGCGCACCGGCCGGACGGCCGGCAGCGACAGCACCCGCCCCGTGGGGATGTGGAAGCGCGAGCCGTGCTTGGGACAGGCCACGATCTCGCCGGACAGCGCACCCTCGGCCAGGGAGGCGTCCTCGTGGGTACAGGTGTCGTCGATGGCGTAGACCGTGCCGCCGACGTTGAAGAGCGCGATGCGGTAGCCGTCCAGGAACACCCGCTTCGCCGTCCCCGGGGGCAGCTCCGCCAGGGAGGCCACCCGGACGAACCGCTCCTCCGACACGGCCCCCTCGGTCATGCCGGCCCGGCCCCCTCGGTCATGCCGCGGCGTCCTCCTGCCGCCGGGCCAGCCGGGCGGCGATGCCCTCGTGGACGCGGGCGCGCAGGCGCTCCAGCGGGATGCGGTCCAGCACCTCGGCGAAGAAGCCGTCCACCACCATGCGCACCGCCCGGGGGCGGGTGAGCCCCCGGCTCATCAGGTAGAAGAGGTGCTCCTCGTGCAGCCGGCTCGTCGCCGAGCCGTGGGTGCAGCGCAGGTCGTTGGCCATGATCTCCAGCTTGGGGATGCTGTCCGCCTTCGCCCCGGCGTTCAGGATGAGGTTGCGGTTGGACTGGAAGGCGTTGGTCTTCTGGGCGCCGTAGTGGACGCGGATCAGCCCGGCGAAGACGGTGCGGGCGCGGTCCTGCACCGCCCCCTTGTAGAGCAGGTCGGAGAGGGTGTGCGGGGCCTGGTGCTCCTGGAGGGTGTGGAAGTCGACGTGCTGCCGGTCGGCGCCGAAGTAGACCCCCAGCATCTCCGACTGGGCGCCGGGGCCGGCCAGCAGGCACTCCACGTCGGTCTTCACCAGGCTGCCCCCGAAGGCCACGACCAGGCTGCGCAGGGTGGCGTCCCGGGCCAAGCGCGCCCGGACCGCCCCCACCTCCCAGACCCCCGCGCCCCACTCCTGGAAGAGGACGTGGCGCACCTGCGCCCCCTCCCCCACCACCAGTTCCGTCGTGCGGGTGACCAGGGTCTGGCGCTCCACCCCCAGCGAGCCGCTCACCTCGATGAGCGTCACCACGCTGCCGCGGTCGGCCACCACCAGCGTGTGGGGGCTGTGGAGCGCCCCGGGCGTGTCTAGCCAGGCCGCGGCCAGGAGCGGCACGGTCACCTCGACGCCCGGGGGGACGTAGAGGAAGGTGCCGGCCCCCCGCAGCGCCGCCCCCAGCGCCCGGAACTTCAGCTCCTCCGGCCGGATCAGGCGGTGCAGGTGCTCGCGCAGGAGATCCGGGTGGTCGCGCGTGGCGGTGGCCAGGTCGGTGAAGCGCACCCCGCGGGCGGCCAGGGCCGCGTCGAGGGCCGCCCGCACGGGGCCGGCGTCGCGGTGGACCAGCAGCCCGCCGTGTGCCTCGGCCAGGGCGCCAGCCCCGTCGCCGCTCAGGCCGAGGATGTCCTCGAGCACGCGCGGGATGCCGGCGCCATGGCGGGGGAGCGGCGCCGGCACCAGGGCCGCCAGGTCGAGCCCGCTCAGGTCGGTGCGCCGCCACTCCTCCTGGGCGGGGTCCGGGAGCGGCAGCGCCTCGGCCAGGCGCCAGGCCTCCGCGCGCAGGTCGCGCAGCCACCCCGGCTCGCCCAGGCGCTCCCCCAGCGCCGCGGCGGCCGTCGGCCCCAGGCCGGCGAGCGTCACCGGCCGGTCCTCCGTGGCCCCGCAGGCCCTCCCCGCCTCCGTCACCGTCGTCCGCTCCTCCATCGTCCCGCAACCGTCTCGCAGCGCAGGAGGCAGGACACGGGTCGCGCCCTGCCTCCTGTCCGCGTCCGCGACGCCGCGCCGCCCGATGCGCGCCTAGCCCACCGATCCTTCCATCTCCAGGGCGATCAGCCGGTTGAGCTCCACCGCGTACTCCAGCGGCAGCTCCTTGGTGATGGGCTCGATGAAGCCGCGCACGATCATCCCCATCGCCTCGTCGGCCTTGATGCCCCGGGCCATGAGGTAGAAGAGCTGCTCGTCCGACACCTTGGAGACGGTGGCCTCGTGGGTGATCTGCACGTCCTCCTCGTCGATCTCCATGTAGGGGTAGGTGTCGGAGCGCGACCGCTCGTCCAGGATCAGGGCGTCGCAGCGCACCGCGCACTTGCTCCCCTTGGCCCCGGGGTAGACCTTCACCAGGCCGCGGTACCCGGCCCGGCCGCCGTCCTTGGCGATGGACTTGCTCACCACGCTGGACTGGGTGTAGGGCGCGGCGTGGATGACCTTGCCGCCCGGGTCCTGGTGCTGCCCGCGGCCGGCGTAGGCCACGGAGAGGATCTCCGCCTTGGCGCCGGGCTCGAGCATGTAGACGGAGGGGTACTTCATCGTCACCTTGCTGTTGTGCACGATGAACCCGTTGGCCACGAAGTTGTGCGTGCCCTCGATCTCGATGTCCCAGGTGTCCTCCACGCCCTCCGGCTCGATGGCGGCCACCCGCGAGAAGTGCACCGGGCGCTCGTAGGGCCGCTCCCCGAAGTAGAGGAAGTAGTGGGTGTAGGCCTTGGGCTCGACCCCCAGCGGCTTCCGCGCCCCCCGCGTCCAGCGGGAGATCTTCCGCGGGTCGAGGCCGCAGGAGATGGCCAGCGCCTTGACGTCCTCCAGGAGCGCCCGGCTGGCGCTGGTGACGGAGAGGTTCTTGTGCCCGGGACGTCGGTGCCCGTCGCCGTCGATGTAGCCCTCAAGGAAGGCGAGCCGCTGAGCCCTGGGCAGGCGGTAGACCCACGGCGGGACGCGCTTCTCGGTGGCCCGGCCGGCCAAGCCCTGCCGGCGGAACCACTCCGCCAGGTCGACGGAGTTCACCCGCACCGCGTTACCCTTCACCTGCGCCTCCACTCCAAAGCGCGTCCGCAGGAGGGCCATCATCCGGTCGTGGGCGCGGTCGCCCGGCGGGACGGCGAAGTAGACGCGGGCGCGCTCCAGGTAGCCGTCCGCCAGGTAGAGCCCGAGCAGCCACATCAGCTCCTCGGTGCTCACCTGCGGCAGCGTCACCGGCTTGCTGCCCCGCCGCGGCAGCGGCGGGAAGGTGGCCGGCACCCCGCTGTCCGGCACGGCGCCCGCGATGGCCACGAAGTCCCCGGGCCGCAGCTCGTCGAGCCGGGCCCAGGTGAGGGCGAGGTGCGTCCCCTGCCGGCGCAGCGTCAGGAAGGGGTGGTTGGCCGTGGCGCGGATCTCCCGGTGGTTGGCCGCGCGCAGGCGGAAGACGGGCTGGCGGCCGCTGTAGCGCTTGCCCAGGACCTTGCGCCGGACCAGGTGGAGCTCGGCGTCCACCGTGTAGACGGTGTCCCCGGCCTCCACCTCGGCGATGGGCTTGACGTCGTTGTTCAGCAGGATCCGCGCGTCGTCGGTGAGGCAGCCGATGTTCCCGTCCACCCACTCCATGGTGGCGTCGCGGTAGGCCACGGCGCGCTTGGTCACGAGGTTGTAGACGTTGGGCGACCAGTTCTGGATGGTCGTGTAGCGGCAGCGCGCCCCTTCCTTGACGATGATCTCCACCACGGCGCTGTGCAGCGAGTCGCTGGAGTAGAGGGGCGCCGTGCACCCCTCCACGTAGTGGACGTAGGAGCCCGGTTCGCAGATGATCAGCGTCCGCTCGAACTGCCCCATCCGCTCGGCGTTGATGCGGAAGTAGGCCTGCAGCGGGATGTCCACCCGCACACCCTCGGGCACGTAGATGAAGGACCCGCCCGACCAGACCGCCGAGTTCAGGGCGGCGAACTTGTTGTCCTCGGGCGGGACCACGGTGCCGAAGTACTCCCGCACCAGGTCGGGGTGCTGGCGGAGCGCGGTGTCGGTGTCGAGGAAGATGACCCCGAGCTTCTCCCACTCCTCCTTGAGGTTGTGGTACACCACCTCGCTCTCGTACTGCGCCCCCACCCCGGCCAGGAACTTCTTCTCCGCCTCGGGGATGCCCAGCCGGTCGTAGGTGCGCCGGATCTCCTCGGGCAGCTCCTCCCACGACCGCCCCTGCCGCTCCGTGGGCTTGATGTAGTAGTAGATGCGGTCGAAGTCGATGCCGGAGAGGTCGGCCCCCCAGCGCGGCATGGGCCGCCGTACGAAGTGCTCGTAGGCGTGCAGGCGGTAGGCCCGCATCCACGCGGGCTCGCCCTTCATGGCGGAGATCTCCTCCACCACCTCGCGGGTCAGCCCGGGGCGGGCCTTGAAGACGTAGCGCTCCGGCTCCCGGAACCCCCACTTGTAGTGGTCGAGGTCGATGCCCAGCGGGTTCGTCGTCGCCATGGCCTCAGTGTACCACCCAGAAGACTTTGCCCGCGCGGCGGACGGCGCCCGACTCCTGGACCTCCGCCGCCACCACCTCCACCTGGGACTTGATGCCCTCGTAGCCCTTCTGCTCCAGCTCCTCCGCCAGCTCCGGGCCGCCCGAGACCACCAGCCGCCCGTCGAACATCACGTGGACGTGGTGGGGACGGATGTAGTGGAGGATGCGGGAGTAGTGGGTGATGACGACCAGCCCCAGCCCCAGCTGCTCGTACATGCGGTTGACGCCGTCCGCCACCACCTTCACCGAGTCGATGTCCAGGCCGGAGTCGGTCTCGTCCATGATGGCGATCTCCGGCTCGAGCAGGGCCATCTGCAGGATCTCCGCCCGCTTCTTCTCCCCGCCGCTGAAGCCCTCGTTGATGTAGCGGCCGGCGATGCTGGGGTCGATGCGCAGCTCGGCGATCTTCTGGCGGAGGAGCTTTTGGAACTCCCCCACCGGCATGAGCTCCTGCTCGTAGCCTCGGCGGGCGCTCACGGCCGTGCGCAGGAAGGAGGCCATGGTCACGCCGGGGATGGCCACGGGGTACTGGAAGGCGATGAAGAGGCCCTTCCGGGCCCGCTCGTCCGGGGCCATGGCCAGGAGGTCCTCCCCCTTGTAGAAGACGTCCCCGCGCACCACCTGGTAGAAGGGGTTGCCCATGAGGACGTTGGCCAGGGTGGACTTCCCCGAGCCGTTGGGGCCCATGAGCGCGTGGATCTCGCCCCGGTTGACGGTGAGGGTGACTCCCTTGAGGATCACCCGGTCCTCCACCTGGACGTGCAGGTCGCGAATCTCCAGGTCGGGCATGGAGCCTCCGGCTGCCCAACAATTCTTAATGAAATCACTCAACAATCATTCTACGGCGAGCTGCGTGGGGCGTCAAACGACCTCGACCCCCCGCGGCCACGCACGCAGGAGCGCCGCCCGGGCAGCCGGCGGCAGGAAGGCCGCCCGGGCGGCTGTGGCCATCAGGCCGCCCAGGTCGTCGAGGGTGAGCCCGCAGGTCCGCTGCACCGCCCACAGCTCCCGGGTCAGGTCGGTGTGCAGCAGCAGCGGGTCGTCGCTGCTCACCGTCACCGGGACCCCGGCCTCCAGGAAGGTGCGCAGGGGGTGGCGCTCCAGCGAGGGGACGAGCCCCAGCCGGACGTTGCTCGTCGGGCACACCTCCAGGGTGATGCGGTGCTCCCGCAGGTAGGCCAGGAGCTCGGGGTCCTCGACCGCCCGCAGGCCGTGGCCGATGCGCTGCGCCCCCAGGTGGTAGAGGGCGGTCCAGATGCTGGCCGGGCCGGTGAACTCCCCGGCGTGCACGGTGACGCCGAGCCCGGCCTCGCGCGCCCGGTCGATAGCCGCCCGGAACATCGCCGGCGGGAAGTTGGCCTCGTCCCCGGCCAGGTCGACCCCCACCACCCCGCAGTCGCGGCAGGCCACCGCCTCCCGCACGACCCGCTCGGCCTCTGCCGGTCCGCGCTCGCGCACGAGGGTCACGATCAGCCCCGCGCTGATCCCCAGCGCCGGCCGCGCGGCCTGCGCCGCCTCGGCCATGGCCTCCAGCACCCCGCGCACCCCCAGCGCGGCGAAGGCCCGCCGGCCGCCCACCCGCACCTCCACGTGGCGCACCCCCTGGGCCGCGCACTCCGCCAGCAGCTCGGCGGTGATCTGCCGCAGGTTGGCCGGGGTGTAGAGGGCGTCGGGGATGCGGCCGGCGCGGCCGGCATAGCGCAGGCGGCGCAGCCGGTCGTAGCCGGTGAAGGCGGCCGGGTCGGCCACGAGGTGCGGGGCCCCGAGGCGGTCGCCGGCGTCGGGCGAGCGCTCAGCCAGCCGGCGCAAGCGCAGCGAGGTCTCCAGGTGGAGGTGGAGCTCCACCTTGGGCAGGGCGCGCAGGGCGGCGGGCACCCCGGCGGCCCCGGGACCGTCCGCAGCCTCGCGGGGAGGTGTGCCGGACATTTGCCGCCATTATAGCGGCCGATATAATTGTTAAGTCATGGCGACGGTGAAGCGGGAAGCCGCCCCTGCGCGCCCCGGCGAGGAGCTCGCCACCTACCTGCCCTGGTACCGGCTGATGGTCCTGGCCCGGCGCTTCGAGGAGGAGGCGGAACGGGCCTTCCGGCGGGGGAAGGTCGGCGGCTACCTGCACCTCTACAACGGCCAGGAGGCGGTGGCGGCGGGGTGGCTGGCGGCGCTGCGGGCCGACGACATCTTCTTCACCGCCTACCGCGACCACGCCCACGCCATCTTCCGCGGCACGGAGCCGCGCCGCATCATGGCCGAGCTCTTCGGCAAGGTCACGGGCGTGGCCAAGGGCAAGGGCGGATCGATGCACATCTTCGACGTGGCCCGCGGGTTCTACGGCGGGTACGGGATCGTCGGCGGGCACATCCCGCTGGCCACGGGGGCGGCCTACGCCCTGCGCTACCTGGGCACCGACCGGATCTGCCTGTGCTTCCTCGGCGACGGGGCGATGCACTCCGGGTCCTTCCACGAGCCGGTGAACATGGCCGCCCTGTGGGGCCGCGAGGGGCTCTGCCCGATCGTCTACGTCGTCGAGAACAACCAGTACGCCATGGGCACCTCGGTGGAGCGCTCCACCGTCGTCACGGAGCTCGCCCGCAAGTTCGATGCCTACGGCATCCCCAGCGAGCGCATCGACGGACAGGACCTCCTCACGGTGCACGAGACCGCCCAGCGCGTCGTCCGCCAGGTGCGGGAGCGCGGCGCCCCCTACGCGGTGGAATGCCTGACCTACCGGTTTGCCGGCCACGGGGCGGCCGACCTCTTCCAGCCCTACCGCACCCGCGAGGAGGTGGAGCGCTGGAAACAGCGCGACCCCATCCTGCTGCTGGAGCGGCGGCTGCGCGAGGCCGGGTTGCTCGACGACGCGCAGGTGGCCGCGATCGGCCAGGAGGCGGAGGCCCAGGTGGCCGAGGCGGTCCGCTTCGCCGAGGAGAGCCCCGCCCCGGACCCCGAGGAGCTCACCCGCGACGTCTACACCGACCCGCCGTCGGGCTTCGTCCCCTGAGGGCGCGTCCCGATGCCCGAGCTGACCTACCGGGACGCCCTGCGCACCACCCTGATCGAGGAGATGGACCGCGACCCCACGGTCGTCCTCCTCGGCGAGGACATCGGCGTCTACCAGGGCACCTTCCGCATCACCGCCGACCTGCTGCAGCGCTACGGCCCGCGGCGCGTCATCGACACGCCCATCTCCGAGCTGGGCTTCGTCGGGGCGGCCATCGGCATGGCCATGCTGGGCCTGCGTCCGGTGGTGGAGGTGATGACCTGGAACTTCTCCATCCTGGCCGCCGACCAGATCCTCAACAACGCCGCCAAGGTGCGCTACTTCTCCGGGGGCCAGGTGAGCGTGCCCATGGTCATCCGCGGCCCCAACGGCGCGGGGGTGCAGCTCTCGGCCCAGCACTCCCAGAGCCTGGAGGTCCTCTACGCCCACTTCCCGGGGCTGCGGGTGGTGGCGCCGGCCACCCCGGCGGACGCCCGCGGGCTGCTGCGGCAGGCCATCCGCAGCCACGACCCGGTGATCTTCCTGGAGAACGCCGCCCTGTACGGGACCAAGGGGGAGGTCCCCGACGGGGACGTCACCATCCCCTTCGGGCAGGCCGAGGTGGCCCGGCGCGGGCGGGACGTCACCGTCGTGGCCTACAGCCGCATGGTGGCGCTGGCGCTGGCGGCGGCGGAGCAGCTGGCGCAGGAGGGGATCGAGGCCGAGGTGATCAACCTGCGCTCCCTGCGCCCCCTCGACCTGGAGACGGTGCTGCGCTCGGTGCGGCGCACGCACCGGGCGGTGGTGGTGCAGGAGCAGTGGCGCCCCTTCGGGGCCGCCGCCGAGATCGCCGCCCTGATCTACGAGCACGCCTTCGACGACCTGGACGCGCCGGTGGAGCGTGTCACTGGCGCCGATGTCCCCATGCCCTACGCCCGCAACCTGGAAGTGCTGGCCCTGCCGCACGAACCCGACATCGTCCAGGCGGTGCGCCGCACGCTCTACCGGGGATAGGCCATGGCCGAGGTCATCATGCCGAAGATGGGCGACGCCATGACGGAGGGGAAGATCCTCCGCTGGATGAAGCGGCCGGGGGACGCGGTGGCCCCGGGGGAGCCCATCGCCGAGATCGAGACGGACAAAGTGAACGTCGAGCTGCCCGCGGAGGAGGCCGGCACGCTGCTGGAGGTGCTGGCTCCGGAGGGGCAGTCGGTGCCGGTGGGGCAGCCCATCGCGGTGATCGGCCGGCCGGGGGAGCAGCCCGGCACAGCGACGGCGCCGGCCCGGTCCACTCCCGGTGCCGAGCCTGCGGCGCCCCGTCCCGCGACACCGGCGGAGGCCCCCGCCCCCGCGCGCATCCCCGCCGAGGAGCGGATCAAGGCCTCACCGCTGGCCCGGCGCCTGGCCCGGGAGCATGGAGTCGACCTGGCCGCCCTCACCGGCACCGGCCCCGAGGGCCGCATCACCAAAGAGGACGTCGAGGCCTACCTGGCCCGGACGGCCGGCGCGGCGCCCGCCGCCCCACCCACCCCTCCCCTCCGCACCGAGGAGGTGCCGCTCGGCCGCCCGCGCCGCACGGTGGCGCAGCGCATGGTGGAGGCCAAGGGCCCCGTCCCGCACTTCTACGTCACCGTGGAGATCCGCATGGACGCGGCCCTCGACCTGCGCCGCCAGCTCAACGCGGCGCTGGGGGAGAAGGTCGTCTCCGTGAACGACCTGGTGGTGAAGGCGGCGGCGCTGGCGCTGCGCGCCTTCCCCAACCTGAACGCCTCCTACCGCGGGGAGACGGTGCTACGCTACGGCGAGGTCCACGTCGGGGTGGCCGTGGACCGGCCCGAGGGACTCATCGTCCCGGTGATCCGCCACGCCGACCGCAAGGGCCTGGTGGCCATCGCCCGGGAGGCGCGCGACCTGGCCGAGCGCGCCCGCAGCGGCCGGCTGCGCCCCGAGGAGCTGGAGGGCGGGACCTTCACCGTGAGCAACCTGGGGATGTTCGAGGTGGAGTCCTTCGCCGCCATCATCAACCCGCCCCAGGCGGCGATCCTGGCCGTGGGGACGGCGCTGCCGCGCGCGGTGGTGGACGGGGGACAGGTGCGCGCGGCGCACGTCATGAAGGCCACCCTCTCGGCCGACCACCGGGTGACGGACGGCGCCGAGGCCGCCCGGTACCTGGCCGAGCTGCGGCGCCTGCTGGAGACGCCGCTGCTGCTCGTCGTCGACCCCGGCAGGCTGGAGTAGTTCCGGGTGGACTGCGGCAGGCTGGAGTAGTTCCGGTCGACGCGGACGGCCTAGCCCGCCAGCCCCTCTACGCGCTGTCCCAGGCGGGCCTCCCACGCCGCCAGCAGGTCAGCGGCGTCCACCACCAGCCCCAGGTGGAGGGAGACGATGTGCAGCGCCGCCTCCTCCATCTCCGGCGAGAAACCGCGCACCAGATCGCGCGGCACCACCACCCGGTAGTCCCGGTTGGCCGCGTCGAAGGCGGCGTTGAGCACGCAGCAGTCGGTGAACCCGCCGGTGAGCACCACCGTGCGCCGCCGCAGCTGGCGCAGGAGAAAGTCCAGGTCGGTCGGGTAGAAGATGCTCAGCCGCTTCTTCGTGTCGACGATGTGGTCCTCGGGGGCCACCTCGGTGACCAGCTCGGTCCACCGCGTCCCCTGCAGCCCGTGGCGCTCGTGCCCTGGGATGGGCCCGACGGTCATGGGGAAGGTCAGGCGCCAGGCGGACGGGATGCCGCGCACGTCGTCGACGCCGCTGGGGCGCAGGCCGGTCTTCACGTGGATGACCGGGACGCCCAGCCGGCGGCAGGCCCGGTGGAAGGCGTTGATGGGCTCGACGATCTCCCGCGCCCGCGGCGCCGGGCAGGGACACTCCGGGTCGTCCGCGTCCAGGTGGCCGCGGTGCATGTCGATGGAGACCGCGGCCGTCACCTGAGGGTCGAGCCACTCGGCGAACGCCGGCGGCACGGGCTTGCGCGCCCCGTAGAAGTAGGCCTCCATGGCGATCCCTCCTCGTCGGCTCACGCCTCGCGGCGGTAGGGACGGGCCAGGGCTTCGGGCACGCCGGCCCCGCCCCGGCGCCGCAACACGGTGATCACGAAGAGCACCCCCAGCGTGAACAGGTACGGCAGCATGCGCAGCAGGATGGCCGAGGTCTCCACCCCCAGCACCTGCGCCCGGAACCCCAGGGCGTCCACCGCGCCGAAGAGGACGGCGCCGGCGGCCAGGCGCAGCGGGCGCCACGTCCCGAAGATCACCAGCGCGATGGCGATCCACCCGAGCCCTCCGGTCATGTGCTCGGTCCAGGCCGGCGTGTAGGCCAGGGAGAGGTACGCCCCGGCCAGGCCCGCCAGGGCCCCGCCCGCCACCACCGCCCCCGCGCGCACCGCCGCCACGTTCACGCCCATGGCGTCCGCCGCCTCGGGGTGCTCCCCGCAGGCGCGCAGGCGCAGCCCCGACCGCGTGTGGTCGAGCCACCACCACGCCGCCACCGCCAGCGCGTAGGCCAGGTAGACCAGCGCGTCCTGCCGGAAGAGGACAGGACCCGCCACCGGCAGGGCCGCCAGCCCCGGGACGGCCAGGGCCCGGAAGGGGACGGGGTTGGGGATGCCGATCAGCGGCTTCCCCAGGAAGGCGCTGAGCCCCGTCCCGAAGAGCGCCAGCGCCAGGCCGGCGGTCACCTGCTCGACCCCCAGGCCCACCGTGAGGGCGGCGTGCACCCCCCCGAGCACCGCCCCCACCGCCAGCGCGGCGGCCACGGCCAGCCACGGCTCGCGCGTGGCCACGGCCACGGCGAAGCCCGTCACCGCCCCGACCAGCATCACGCCCTCCACCCCCAGGTTGAGCACGCCGCTGCGCTCCGCCACCAGTTCGCCCAGCCCGGCCAGCAGCAGCGGGGTGCCCAGCGTGACGGCGGCGGCGGCCAGCGCGGTCAGCGGGTCCACGGGCGTCGGGTCAGGCCCCGCTGGCGGCGGATGCGGCCAGCAGGCGGTGACGGCGGCGGCGGCGCACGGCCACCTCGCCGGCCAGCACGAAGAACAGGATGAGCGCCTGCAGCATCGCGGCGATGGCCGCGGGCACCCCGGCGGTCTGGATGACGAACCCGCCGTTGAGCAGCCCGGCGAAGAGCACCGCCACGGCCACCACGGCCCAGGGGTGGAGCCCGGCCAGCCAGGCGACGATGATGGCGCTGAACCCGTAGCCCGGTGAGAGCCCCTGCTGGAGGCGGTGGACCACGCCGGCCACCTCCCCCACGCCCGCCAGCCCCGCCAGGGCGCCGCTCACGGCCATCACCCCCAGGACATAGCGCCGCACGGCCACTCCCGCGGCGTGCGCCGCCTCCGCTCCGGCCCCGATGGCCCGCACCTCGAACCCCCAGCGCGTGCGGCGCACCGCCCAGGCCAGCAGGGCGGCCAGCACCAGCGCCAGGAGAGCTCCCAGGTGGACCTCGCCGACGAGCAGGGGGAAGCGCATCCCTTCCGGGAAGGGGCGGGAGTACGGGAAGCTGAACGCCGCCGGGTCGGCCCAGGCGCCGAAGACCAGGTAGTCCACCCACAGCGCGGCGACGTAGTTGAGCATGAGGGTGGAGATGATCTCGCTCACCCCGGCGTAGGCCCGCAGCAGTGCGGGGCCGAGCGCCCACAGCGCCCCGCCGGCGGCGCCGAGGAGCATCAGAGCGGGCACCGCCGCCGCGGGTGGCAGCGCCGGACCGGCCAGCGCCAGCCAGGAGGCGGCGAGCGCCCCCACGAGGAGCTGGCCTTCCGCGCCGATGTTCCACAGCCCCATCGTGAAGGCCAGCGCTACCCCCAGCCCGGTGAGCGCCAGCGGGATGGCCTTCACCAGGGTCTGCTCCCAGGCGTAGGCCGACCCGAAGGCGCCGACGGCCATCTCCCGGTAGGCGGTCCAGGGGTCGTGCCCAGTGGCGGCGAGCAGCGCCGCGCCCACCAGCAGCGCCGCCGCCACACCACCGGCGCGGAGCACCGCCCCCTCCGCCCAGGCGGGGGAAGCGGGACCCGCGGACCGGGCCGCGCCGGCCGCCGGCGCGCGCACCCGCAGCGGGCGCTCGGCCGCTCCCACAGGCTACCGCGCCGTCGGGGGCTGCCCCTCGATGCCGCGCAGCAGCCAGTTGAAGGCGAGGATCTCCTTCAGGGTCATCACCCTGCCCTTGGGGACGCGCTCACGGCCGTTCTGGTCGGCCAGCGGCCCCTTGAAGATCTGGAAGGTCCCGGCGATGATGCCGCGCCGCCGCTCGTCCACCAGGCGCCGCACGTCCGCGGGCACGTCGGGGTGGAAGGGGCCGAGCGAGACCATGCGGTCGGCGAGCCCGCCGTAGTAGTCCTCGGAGCGGAACTGCCCCCGCTGGATGCCCCGCACGATCGCCTCGTCCACCGCCCGCCAGTCCCAGATGGTGCCGGTGAGGTAGGCGCGGGGGGCGAAGCGCTGCATGTTGGACTCGGAGCCGATCCCCCACTTCCCCTCCTCGGCCGCGGCCTGGAGGGCGCTCGGGGTGTCCTGGTGCTGGGCGATGACGTCCGCGCCGGCATCGAGCAGCGCCTTGGCGGCGGACTTCTCCTTGGGCGGGTCGTACCAGGTGCGCGTCCACACCACCCGGATGCGCGCGTTGGGGTTCACGGACCACACGCCGAGGGCGAAGGCGTTCACACCGGCCACGACGGTGCTGATGGGGTGGGCGGCGACGAAGCCGATGGTGTTGGTGCGGGTCATCTTCCCGGCCACGAGGCCGGTCAGGTAGCGCCCCTCCCAGATGCGCCCGTAGATGGTCTTCACGTTGGGCGCCAGCCCGATGGCCGGCCCGATGCCGATGATGCGCACGTCGGGGTGGCGGCGGGCCACCTGCAGGCCGAAGGTCTGGTAGCCGAAGGCGGTGGCGAAGATGATGCGGTAGCCCTGGCGGATGAACTGCTCCATCACCCGGGCCACCTCGGCCGTCTCCGGGACCGACTCCACGTAGCGCGTCTGCACGCCCAGCGTGCGCTCCAGGTGGCGGCGCGCCTGGTCGTGCTGGTAGGTCCAGCCGGCGTCGCCGATGGGGCCCACGTAGATGAAGGCCACCCGGGTGGCCGCCTGGCCCGCCCCTGCCGTGGATGCGGCCGCCGTCGCCAGCACGAGGACGGCCAGGACCAGCGCACAGAACCGTCTGCCGACCTGCATGGGTCACTCCTCCTCTCCATGGTGAGGGCCCGCCGGGCGGGGGCCCGCCGGTGCCCCGGTACGGGGTGCGAACAGCGCCAGTGCCGTCCCCCCCGCGACCATCTGCCGCGCCTCGGGCGCAAGCCCCGCCGCGTCCAGCGTCGCCCCCGGCGCCGGATCGGCCATGCTGAAGGGGTAGTCGCTGCCCAGCAGCACCCGCGCCGCCCCGACCTGCTCCACCAGGAACCGCAGGGCGGCGGGGTGGTGGGTGAGGGCGTCGTAGTAGAAGGCCTGCAGGAACTGCGCCGGGGAGACGTCGAGGTGCACCCGCGCCTCCTCCCGGGCCCGGTACGCCCGCTCCAGCCGGCCGATCTGGTACGGCAGGAACCCGCCCCCGTGGACCAGGACGACGCGGAGACCTGGAAACCGCCGCAGCACGCCGCCGAAGACCAGCTCCGCCGCGGCCAGCGTGGTCTCCAACGGGTAGCCCACGACATTGTGCAGGTAGTAGGGGCGGAGCCGCTCCAGCGCCGGGACGGCGAAGGGGTGGAGGACCACCGGGACCCCCAGCGCCTGCGCCTCCGCCCAGAACGGCTCGAGGGGCGCCTGGGCGAGGCTGCGGCCGCGCACGTTGGTGTCGATCATGGCGCCCCGCAGGCCGAGGTGCCGCACGGCGTAGCGCAGCTCCGCGGCGGCCGCGTCGCCGTCCTGGAGCGGCACGGTGGCCAGCCCCCAGCAGGCCTCCGCCGCAGCCAGGTCGGCGGCCAGGCTCTCGTTCACCAGGCGGCTCAGGAGGGCGCCCTGCTCGACGGGCAGGCCGTAGCCCGCCAGGTCCATGAGCGGGCCGAGGACCAGCCGGTCGAGGCCCTGGCGGTGGCGGTGGGCGCGCAGGCCGTCCAGGTCGGAGAGCGCCGGGAGGATCGGCCGCGCCAGCGGGACGTCGGGGAGGTGGACCTGCGGGGCGGGGGTCTCCAGGTACGTCACGCCGTACCGGGCCGCGTCACGACGCAGCACGGCGAAGACCCGCGGCGAGACGTAGTGGACGTGGGCGTCGACGCGCATCCCGGCCACCGCTACCCCTCTCGGCTCACTTCCAGCGCACCAGCAGCCGGTCGGCGGCCAGGACGAGCTGCGAGGCCCCCAGGGCCAGCAGCAGCACGGTCAGGATGGCCGCATAGAGGTGCGGTATCAGGAAGGTGTTGCCGTAGTAGATGAGGCGCTCCCCCAGCCCGGTGACCGCGATCAGGATCTCCCCCACCACCATCCCCTTGACCGCCTGCAGCGCGCCCAGGCGCAGCCCGACCATAATGGCCGGCAGCGCCGCCCACAGGGCGACCTTCTGGAACACCTGCCACGGGGAGGCCCCGAACGCCCGGGCCATCTCGACGAGGGACCGGTCCAGCACCTGCGTCCCGGCGCGGGCGTTTACGACGACGATGAAGACGCTGAAGAGGAAGACGGTGGCGGTGACCACGGTCTCCCGGACGCCGAAGATGACGATGAGCACCGGCACCAGCGCGGAGAGGGGGGCGGACATCAGGGTGTTCACGAAGGGGTCGGCTGCGACCTGCACCGCCCACGACCGTCCCATGAGCAGCCCGAGCGGGATGCCCACCAGCACCGCGAGGCCGTAGCCGGTGACCAGGGCGTCCAGGCTGGTGGCCAGAGCGCGCCACAGGCGCCCGGTGACGACCTCCTCGACCCAGGCGCGGGCGATGGCCTCAAGGGGAGGCACGAAGAGGGAGACCTGCGCC
This sequence comes from Armatimonadota bacterium, assembly GCA_031081585.1. Classification (NCBI taxonomy): domain Bacteria; kingdom Bacillati; phylum Armatimonadota; species Armatimonadota bacterium. The sequence goes on along the minus strand of JAVHLY010000003.1, from coordinate 28,313 downwards.
CGCCCCAGGGCCTCCCACAGGAGGAGGAGCGGCAGCAGCGCGGCCGCGGTCTGTGCCCAGGCGGCGAGGCGCGCCCGCCCTGCCGGCGCATCGGGCCCTCCGACCGCCCGCCTCACTGGAGCTCCTTCAGGACGGCCCACAGGCGCTCCACCAGCTCGGTGAACTCCGGGTGCCGGCGCACGGCGTCCGTCCTCGGCCGGGGGAGGGGGATGGGGAGCGTCTCGATGATCCGGCCGGGACGGGCCGACAGGACGTAGACCCGATCGGAGAGGAAGACGGCCTCCTCCATGCTGTGGGTGACGAAGATCACCGTCGTCCCCTCCTCCGCCACCAGCCGCAACAGGTCGTCCTGGAAGAGCCGCCGGGTCTGCTCGTCCACAGCGGCAAAGGGCTCGTCCATGAGCAGGATCTGCGGGCGGGTGACCAGGGCGCGGGCCAGCCCCACCCGCTGCTGCATCCCCCCGGAGAGCTGGTGCGGGTAGTGGTGCTCGAACCCGGTAAGCTTGACCTTGCGGATGTACTCGCGGGCCCGGGCCTCCCGTTCGGCCCGCGGCACCCCCTGCAGCTCCAGGCCGAAGGCCACGTTGCGCAGGACCGTCGCCCAGGGGAGGAGGGCGAAGTCCTGGAAGACCAGGCTGCGGTCGCGTCCCGGCCCGGTGACGGTCCGTCCGCCGATGCGGATCTCTCCCGCATCCGGGGCGATCAGCCCGGCCAGCATCTTCAGCAGGGTCGTCTTGCCGCACCCGCTGGGGCCGATCAGCGTGACGAACTCCCCGGCACGGACCACCAGCGAGACGTCGGCCAGGGCGGCGACGGCCCCGAAGCGCTTGGCGGCCCGGACCACCTCGATGAGGGTGGGGGCCTGCCGGGCGACCAGGGCGTCCACGCTCATGCGGTCCGCCAGCGCAGAAGGACGCGCTCGAGCCGCTGGAGCAGGGTGAGCGCCCCCACCGCGAGGAGGATGATCACGGCCACGGTGGCGAAGAGCCGGTCGTAGGCGAAGACCGCCGCGGCGGTGGTCATCACCTTCCCCACGCCGAAGGGCGAGAGCAGCAGCTCGGCGATCACCAGCCCGACGAAGGCCCGCGACAGCCCGTAGCGCAGTCCGGCCAGGAGCAACGGCAGGCTGCCCGGCAGGATCACCTTGACGAAGAGCTGGGCCGGGGTGGCCTGGAAGGCGCGGGCCATCTCCACGAGCCGGGGCGGCACCTCGCGCACGCCGCCGTAGGCGTTCATGGCGATGAAGGGCATGCTGAAGACGAAGACGACCGCCGCCGAGGAGCGCACGCTGATCCCCAGCGTCAGGATGACCAGGGGGATGAGGGCCGCCGAGGGGAGCGCGATGAGCAGCTCCAGGTACAGCCCCGCCACCCGCGCCACCGGGCGGACCATGCCCATGACCAGCCCGAGCGGGATCGCCACGGCCACCGCCGTGCCGAGTCCCATGGCGAGGGCCTGGGCGCTCACCAGCAGGGCGGCGGGCAGCTCGCCGGACCGCAGGAGCTCCGCCCCCGCCCGCAGGGTGGCCCCGACGGTGGGGAAGGCGAAGGTAACCCGCACCCGCCCCGCCCACTCCCACACCCCCAGGAACGTCACCAGGGAGAGGATGCGCAGGAGGTGGGCCGCCACGTGTCCCGTCATCCCGCCTCCGCCCTTCGCGCGCGGGCCCGGCGGGCCTACCGGACCCGCCCCAGCTCCGCGAGGAGCTCTTCGAGGATCTCCGTGTCGAAGAACTGGGCGCGCTTCCACTTCAAGGCCGGGCCGCTCAGGTTCTTGGTGGCCACCTGGAACTGGATGTTGCTGATGGCCCCCTGCCCGGTCATCCGGTCGATGCCGCCGTTGGGGTCGAAGACACGGGCCAGGGCGGCCAGCTGCCGCTCCAGCTGGTCGCGCGGCACCGCCGGGAAGAACTCGGCGCCTTCCGCCGCCCAGAAGGCGGGGCTGGCCACGCCGCGGCGGTACGACTCCAGGAGCCGGCGGAGCACCCGCCGCACCAGCGGCCGGTTCCCCTCGATGAAGTCCTGGCGGGCGATGAGGAAGCTGCTGCTCACTGGGATGCGCGTCAGGTCGACCAGGACGTGGAAACGGCCGGGGGCGCGGTCGAGCACCACCTGCGCCGCCGTCAGGTCGATGGCCGCGGCGTCGACGGCCCCGCGCAGGATGGCTTCGGCGCGGGCCGGGGAGCCCTCGGGCATGAAGACGATGTTGGGGGAGACCCCCGGGTGGTCCAGGAGGAAGAACTCCAGGAGCGCCTGCACCGTCGACCCGGGGGAGTGGGAGGCCAGCCGCACGCCGGAGAGGCCCGCCACCGCGGTGATCTCCCGTTTGGCCACGACGACGAACTCGGGTTTCGACAGCTCGAAGAGCGCCCGCACCGGCGCGCCCTTCTCCACCGCGGGGTAGAACGCGGCAAACCCCGTCCCGAACTGACCCTGCCGCTCGGCGGTGGCCAGGACGACCGCCTCCGGCGTCCGCAGGTCCTTGACCTCAAAGGCCACCCCGTCCTGCCGCAGCAGCTTGAACCCCACCAGCATGGGCAGGTTGACCACGCGCGTGACCGTGGAGAGCACCGTGAGCCGCGTCGGCGCCGCCACGCTCTCCCCGGCAGCGCCGACCAGCGCGGCCAGGAGCGTGATCGCCCCCAGCGCCGCCGCCGCACTGCGCCCGAGCCTCATGGTCCTCCCTCCTCTCTTGCCACGGTGGCCGCCTCGCCCGCGGCCAGCCGCTCGGCAGCCAGGCGCACGGCTTTGAGGATGTTCACGTAGCCCGTGCAGCGGCAGAGGTTGCCCGCCAGCGCCTCCCGGATCTCCTCGTCGGTGGGGTGGGGCGTCTCCCGCAGGAAGGCGTAGACCGTCATCAGGAACCCGGGGGTGCAGAACCCGCACTGCAGGGCGTGCGTCTCCCAGAAGGCCTCCTGGATGGGGTGGAGGCGGTCGCCCTGGGCCAGCCCCTCCACCGTGAGCACCTCCCGGCCGTCCGCCTGCACCGCCAGCAGCAGGCAGGAGCGCACCGCCCGCCCGTCCAGCAGGACGGTGCAGGCGCCGCACACCCCGTGCTCGCACCCCAGGTGGGTGCCGGTGAGCCCCAGGTCGTCGCGCAGGGCGTCGGCCAGGGTGCGGCGGACCGGCACCGTCAGCGTGCGCGCCACCCCGTTCACGGTGAGGGTGATGCGCTGCTCCGCCACCGGCTGCGGCCGGCGGCGACGGGTCGTGCGCGCGGGCACGGGGGAACGGGGGGCGGGCGTGGCAGCGCTCATGGGCAGGTGCCCCTCATGGCTGGTAGAGCCACCCCGCGTCGGGGAGGCGCTCGATGACCCCGGCCTCCACGGCCAGGCGGAACATCTGCTCCAGAGCCGCCCGCTCGCGCCCCCAGGCCGGGGAGACCTCGAAGTGCAGCCGCCGGTAGAGCACCGACTCCTTGAAGGCGCCGGGGGGCAGCCCCGTCGTGCGGGCGACGATGCGGTCGGCCTCGTCCAGGTTCGTGCGCACGTAGCGCTGGAAGTCGGTGAACATGCGCAGCGCCGCCGGCACCAGCGCCGGCGAGCGGCGGATGACGTCCTCGCGCATCCACACGATCAGCTCCCACCCGTCGGTGCCGGTCATCTCCCGCCAGGCCCGGCGCCCGTTGAAGATGATCCGGTAGGCCGGACTGTCGCGCATGGCCAGGGTGGCCACCGGCTCGATGAGCATGGCCGCGTCCACCCGCCCCGCCGCCAGCTGCGCCCGGGCCAGCGGGAAGGGCGCCTGGACGATGGTGACCTCGCGGCGCAGGTCCATCCCCTTCCAGCGCGTGTAGATGGCCAGGAGCTGGAACTGCTGGGACCCCATGTCGGCGGCGAGGGTCTTGCCCCGCAGGTCCAGCACCGAGCGCACCTCCGGGTGGCGGGTGATGAGGACGAGGTCACTCGGCCGCACCAGCGTGGCCACGGCCTGCACCGGCACCCGCTCCAGGCGCATCCGCTGGAGCACGTTGGGCCCGCCCGCGAGCGTGTCCACCTCACCCGTGGCGATGGCGGCGTAGTAAGCGGAGATGGTGGCGAAGGGGACCGCCTCCACCTCCAGGCCGTGCGGCCGATCCAGCCCGGCCTCGCGGATGATCTGGGCCACGAAGGTGCTGATGGCGGGGAAGGAGAGCACCGCCATGCGCAGGCGCGTCCGTTGCGCGCCGGCGGGGAGCGCCGGCACGAGCAGCAGCGCGGCGGCCACCAGCAGGGCCGCCAGTCCGGAGCGGCTCCGGGCGGGGCGGTGCGCGGTGCGCGCGGGGCGAGCGGCCTCCCGGGGCGCGCGGGCCGGGGTGGCAGCGGGCGCGGCGCTCATCGCGACCCCTCCCCGGCGGGTTCCCAGGGGGCCGGCGGGCGCCCGGCGCTCAGCAGCGCCTGGATCGCCTCGCGGGCGCGGGCGCGGGCGCCGTTGGTGTCGTGTTCCGGCCGGATGTCCGCTAGCAGGCGGGCCGGCCGGCCGAAGACCAGCACGCGCTCCCCCACGGTGAGCGCCTCCTCGATCTGGTGCGTCACCAGAAAGACGGTCTTGCGTCCGGCGCGGGCGAGCGCCAGGAAGTCCTGCCGGATCTGCGCGGCGGTGACCTCGTCCAGGTGGCCGAAGGCCTCGTCGGCCACCAGGATCTCCGGGTCGAGGGCAAAGGCCCGGGCCAGCGCCACCCGCTGGCGCATCCCGCCGGAGAGCTCGTTGGGGAAGGCGCGCAGGAAGCGGCCCAGGCCGAGCTGCTCCAGCCAGCGCTCGGCGGTGGCCCGGCGCTGGCGCGGCGGCACCCCCAGGATCTCCAGCCCCAGCTCGACGTTGGCCAGCACGGTGCGCCAGGGCAGGAGGCGGTCCTGCTGGAAAACGGCGGCGATGCGGCCGCGGAAGGCGGCAAAGTCGCGGTAGGGCTCCCGGCCGTCGATGACGAGCGCACCGCGCGTGGGGGCCTCCAGGCCGATGAGGATGTGCAGGAAGGTGGACTTGCCGCAGCCGGTCTGTCCGACGATGGCGACGAGCTCGCCGCCCCGCACGGTGAAGGTGAGGTCCTCGATGGCCACGACGCGCTCCCCCGTGCCCTTCTGCCGGTAGACCTTGCCGAGCTGGCGCACCGCGATCTCCATGGCCCGCCTCAGTCGCGCCACACCAGCGCCCGCCGCTCCACGGCGCCCACCACCACCTGGGTGGCCATGAGCATGAGCACCAGGACCACGGTCCAGGCGAAGACGTCGGCCACGGAGAAGAGCTCCTGGGCGATGACCAGCCCGTACCCGATGCCGGTGGTGGCGCCCACCAGCTCGGCCATCGTCACCACCCGGATGGCCAGGCTGAGGTTGATCTTCCAGGAGGTGAGGATGGCCGGGACCGTCGCCGGCAGGATGAGCTTGGTGAAGTACTGCAGGGTGGTGGGCCGGAAGGCGCGCAGCATGTCCCGCAGCTCCCGCGCCACCCCGTGCATGGCGTCCAGGGCGTCGATGAGGAAGATGGGGCCGCAGACGACGACCAGCACGAAGGCGATGCGCAGCTCCACCCCGCGGAACCACAGCACCGAGAAGAGGATCCAGCACACCACCGGCACGGCCATGACCAGGCGCACCAGCGGCAGCAGGTAGCGGTCCAGGGCCTGCCACCGGTACATCACCACGGCCACGAGCACGCCGCCGGCGAAGGAGAGGACGAGGGCCAGCAGCACCCGGCCGGCGGTGACCAGGACGAAGTCGTAGCGCAACCCCAGCAGGGCCCGCCCGATGCGTCCCCAGGAGGGGGCGACGTAGGGGGGCAGGACCATCGAGGCCACCTGCCAGGCCAGGGCGAAGAGGAGGAGGGCCACCAGCGTCTCCCGCGGAAAGCGCAGCAGGCGCGGGGCCGCCTCCAGCCCCACCGCTTCGGGAACCTCCACCGCTTCGGTCGCCGTCACCTGCCGGGCCATGCGCCCCTCCGCTACGGCCGGTGGATGATCCCCGGGTCGGGCAGGCGGGGGAGGAAGCCCACCTCCACGCCCGCCCGGAACATCTCCCACAGGGCGGCGCTCACCTGCGGGTGCCAGGCGGGACGGACGTCGTAGACGATGCGCCGGAAGAGCACCGCCTCCTTGAGCACGCCCGGCGGCAGGCCCAGGGAGGCCGCCACCGCCCGGTCGGCGTCGTCCAGGTTCGTGCGCAGGTAGGCCTGGCCGTCCTGGAAGGTCTTGAGCAGCCGGGGGAGCGCCTCGGGGGTGCGGCGCAGCGCGTCCTCGCGCATCTCCACCACCAGCTCCCACCCGTCCTTCCCCGTGATCTCGCGCCACCCGGTGCGGCCGTTGAAGATGATGCGGTAGTCGGTGCTGTCGCGCATGGTGAGCGTGGCCGTCGGCTCCCAGGTCATGGCCGCGTCCACCCGCCCGGCGGCCAGCTGCGCCCGGGCCAGCGGCGGCCCGGCCTGGACGATGGTCACCTCGCGGCGCAGGTCCAGCCCCTTCGCCCGGGCGTAGATGGAGAGGATGGCGAACTCGGAGGAGCCCATGTCGGCGGCCAGGGTGCGGCCGCGCAGGTCGGTGATGGTGCGCACCTGGGGGTTGCGGGAGATGACCACCATCGCCGAGAGCCCCACATAGGAGGCGACGATGCGGATCGGCGCCCCCTCCAGGCGCAGCCGCTGGTAGACGTGCGGCCCGCCCACCCCGGCCTCCACCTCGCCCGTGGCCTGGGCGGCGTAGAAGCCCGAGACGGCGCTGAAGGAGACCGGTTCCAGCTCGAGCCCGTTGCGCCGGTCCAGCCCCGCCGCCTTGACGACGTCCACCATCACCGAGACGAGCGAGGGGAAGGCCAGGCGGGCGATGCGCAGGCGGACCACCTCCGCCGGCGCCCCCGCCGCCGGCGCGGCGCCCGGCACCAGTCCCGCCACCGGCGCGGCGCCCAGCGCCAGCGCCACCCCGAGTGCCAGCGTGATGCACCGCCGTCGCGTCACCGTCGCTCCCCTCCTCCCATCGCCCAGCGCCGCTCACAGCTCCAGCTCCAGGCCGCCACCACCCGGCCCCCCCGCAGGACCCAGGCCGGCGGTTCCTGCCGGCGCAGCACCTCGCGCACGGTGGGGGCGCGCCAGACGTTCAGGTCGGCGGCATCCCCCGGCGCCACCCCATAGCCGGCGAGGCGCAGGGCCCGCGCCGCATTGGTCGTCACCATGTCGAAGACGGCCTCCAGCTCCGTCGGGTAGGTGAGGTGTGCGGTGTGCGCCATGAAGAGCGCCACCTCCGCCTGGCTGTTGCGCCCGAAGGGGTAGTAGGGGTCGTTCACGTCGTCCTGCCCGGAGACCACGTTCACCCCGGCGCGCAGGAGCTCCCGGACGCGGGTGATGCCGCGGCGCACCGGCTCGCGGTCGTGGCGGCCGGCCAGGACCAGGCTGATGTGCGGGTTGCTGCAGATGGTGATCTCCGCCTCGGCCACCATGGCGATGACCTTGGCGGCGTAGACGTCGTTGTAGGCCGCCAGCGCTCCGCAGTGGCTGGCCGTCACCCGCCCCCGGTAGCCGGTCTCCAGCGTCTTCACCGCCAGGTACTCCAGCGAGCGGCTGTTGGGGTCGTCGGTGTCGTCCACCAGCATGTGGATGTCGGCGTCGTACTCCCGGGCGATGTCGAAGACGATGTCGATGTGCTCGCGCATGTGCGCGTCGGTCCGCTCGTACCAGGGCAGCCCGCCGACCACGTCCGCCCCCAGCGCCATGGCCTGCCGCAGCAGCCCCGCGGTGCCGGGGTCGCGCACGATCCCCTCCTGGGGGAAGGCCACCACCTGGACGCGGGCCACCGCCGCGTAGCGGTCGCGCAGCGCCAGCAGCCCCTGGACGGGGACGAGGCCGCCTATGCTGTCCACGTCGGCGAAGGCCCGGAAGACGGTGGTGCCGTAGGTCACCCCCGCCTCCAGCACCGGGCCGGCCCGGGCGACGATCTCCTCGGGGGTGTAGGCGCGCTTGTGGTCCCAGGTGATGCGGATGGCCTCCTGCAGCGTCTGGGAGACGTTGGGGCGCATCACGTCCCCGAGCATCGTCTTGTCCAGGTGGACGTGCGGGTTCACGAAGGTGGGCGTCACGAGCCCGCCCGCCGCATCGATGGTCTCGCCGCGCGGCGGCAGGGCGGGCTCCACCGCGGCGATGCGCCCGTCCTCCAGGAGGAGGTCCCACAGCCCCTCGCGGCCGCGCAGGCGCGCTTGCCGAATCGTCAGTGTCATCGCGCCCCTCCCTCACCCCCCGGGCGCGCCCGCCGGTACGCCCGCCGCGGAGCGCGCCGCCGGCGGGCGCACCTGGCTGCAGATGTCGAGCGCGACGAGCGCGTAGGCGCGGGCGGCGTCCACCATGTCGTCGATGGCCATGGCCAGCTGGCCGCCGCCCACGCTGGGGCCCGGCCCGTAGATCACCGCCGGGATGCCCAGCGCGTTGAAGACGTTGATGTCGCGCCACATGCTCGTGTAGGGCGCGGCCGCCCGGCTGGGGGACCCGCCGCGCACGCGCGCGTGCGCCCGGCTGATAGCCTCGACCAGCGGCTCCACCCCCCGCCCCTCGTACCCCGGGCGGTAGACATACAGCTCCACTGTGGCGGGGATCCCCGTGGCCGCCAGCACGGCCTGCAATTCCGCCTGGACGTCCAGGGGGTGCTGCACCGGGGTGATGCGCACGTCGACGTACAGGGCGCACACCCCCACCGTCTTGGTGATCTTCCAGGGAACCCCGCCGCGGATCGCCCCGATGTTCACCTTGGGGATGACGGTGCCGCCCGGGCACTCGTAGCGGTGCACCTGCTCGTACCGCTCCGCCCACGCCTCCAGGGCCTCGATCACCCGGGCGGCGCGGACGATGGCGCTGGGGCTCTCCTCCAGCGGGGTGGGGCGCGGGATGTAGGGCGTGTAGAGGGGGAAGTCCCCGCCCAGGACCGTCACCTTGAAGAAGGCCTTGCCCGCCTCCACCCACCCCAGGGCGAAGTCGGTCCCCTCGGCCACCAGCGCGTAGTCGGCCACCGTGCCGTGCTCGACGACGAAGCGGGCGCCGGTCTCCTTGGCCAGGTAGCGCGGCGCCTCGAACTCGTCCACCGGCTCCTGGCCGATCTCCCCCGCCACCATCGTCAAGACCAGGTCGCCGGGCAGGCGCACCCCGCTGTGCAGCAACGCCTTGGCGGCGATGAGCCAGCAGGCCATCGGCCCCTTGTTGTTCACGATGCCGTTGCCCACCAGGTACTCCCCCTCGCGCCGGCCGGTGTGGAAGATCGGATCGGCGGCGCGGGGCGTCGTCCAGACTTCCTCGCGGGCGATGGTCGTGTCCATGTGGCTGTTCAGGATCAGGCTGCGGCCGCCGCCGGTCCCGGGGAGGCGGGCCACGACGTTGAAGCGGTCGGGCAGCAGCCCCAGGCGCCGCGGCGCGAAGCCCCAGCGGCTCAGCGTCTCCACGAGGTACTCGCCCACCGGCCCTTCCTGGCCGGTGGGACTGTCGATGTTGGCCAGGTCGAGGGCCAGGGCGACGAGCTCCTCGCGGTCGATGCGGCGCAGGACCTCCTCGGGGTCCGGACGCGTCGGCATCACCGCGGCCTCCCCTCCCCGTGCCCCACGGCCGCCGCATCCCCGACGGCCGCATCCCCGGCGGCCGCATCCCGGGTGGCCGCATCCCCGGCGGCCGCATCCCGGGTGGCCGCATCCCCGGCGGCCGCATCCCCGGCGGCCCGCAGCGCGGCCAGGATGCGGGCGGGGGTGAGCGGCAGGTCGCAGACCTCGGCCCCGAAGGGGCGCAGGGCGTCGGCCACGGCGTTGGCGATGGCCGCCCCGGCTCCGGCCGTCCCGCCCTCCCCCGCCCCCTTCACCCCGAGCGGGTTGAGCGGCGTGGGCGTCTCCTCGAGGATGCGCACGCTCAGGCGGGCCGGCATCTCCGTGGCCGCCGGCAGGAGGTAGTCCATGAAGGTGACGGCGAGGGGCTGGGCCTGGGTGTCGTAGGCGAGCTCCTCCAGCAGCGCCCCGCCGATGCCCTGCGCCAGCCCCCCGACCAGCTGCCCTTCGACCAGGCGCGGGTTCACCGCCCGGCCCACGTCATAGGTGAGCGCGTAGTCGAGCAGGCGGACCACGCCGGTTTCGCGGTCCACCTCTACGACCGCCAGGTGCGTGCCGTAGGGATAGGTCATCATCGGCGCCTGGAAGAAGGCGGTGGCCTCCACCCCCGGGGCCTCGCCGCGCGGCACCGTCGCCTCGGGGTGGGCCGCCGCCACCAGCTCGCCGAAGGTGACCCGCCGCCCCGGCACCCCGCGCACCCAGACCGCGCCGTCCGCCACCACCAGGTCCGCCGGAGCGGCCTCCAGGCGGTCGGCCGCCAGCGCCACCAGGCGGTCACGCACGCGCCGCGCGGCCAGGTGCACCGCCACCCCGCCCACCGCCGTGCCGCGGCTGGCGAAGGCGCCGCGCCCGTAGGGGACGCGGTCCGTGTCGCCGTGCACCACGGTGACGGCCTCCGGGGGGCAGCCCAGCGCCTCCGCGGCGATCTGCGCGTAGGCGGTCTCGATCCCCTGGCCGAGCGCGGTGATGCCGGTGTAGACGACCACCTGGCCCGAGACGTCCACCTCCACACGGGCCATCTCCCACGGGCCCAGCCCGGTCTTCTCCACGATGGAGGCCAGCCCGATGCCCACGGCGCGCCCCTCCCGCCGGGCCTCCGCCTGGCGGCGCCGCCACGCCGCGTACGCCCCCGCCTCCAGCGCCTGGTCGAGCGCGGAGGCGTAGTCCCCCGTGTCGTAGATCGTGGGCGTGCCCAGCGTGCGCGTCCCCAGGTCGTAGGGCATCGCGGTGGGGGGGACGAAGTTGCGGCGGCGCACCTCGGCGGGGTCGAGCCCCACCGCCTCGGCCAGCAGGTCGACCAGGCGCTCGCGCACGACGTTGGCCTCGAACCGGCCGGGGGCCCGGTAGGTGCCGGTGGGCGTTTTGGTGGTGAGGACGCACAGGACCTCGGAGCGGTAGTGGGGGAGGGCGTAGGGACCCGGCAGCAGCGCCTGCGTCAGCTCCGGGACGGTGACGCCGTGGGTGCGCAGGTAGGCGCCCATGTCCACCACGGCGCGGTCGAGCAGGGCCAGGATGCGCCCCTCCCGGTCGCTGGCCAGCTCGATCTCGTGCACCTGCTGGCGGGAGTGGTTCGTGGCCACCAGGTGCTCGCGGCGGTCCTCCACCCACTTCACCGGCCGGCGCAGGCGCAGCGCCGCCCAGGGGACGAGCAGGTCCTCCGGGTAGAACTCGCCGCGCACCCCGAAGCCGCCGCCCACGTCGGGCTCCACGAAGTGGATGCGCGACTCCGGCACCCCCAGCAGCGTGGCCAGCACGGATCGGTTGAAGTGCGGCACCTTGGTCGGGCCCCAGACGGTGAGGCGGCCGGCGGGGTCGGGGGCGGCGAGCAGGCCCCGCGTCTCCAGCGGCACCCCGGTGTGGCGCTGCACGCTCAGGCGGCGGCGCAGCCGCACCGGGGCCGTCGCCGCCACGCCCTCGGGGTCGCCGCGGCGAAAGAGGAGCCGCTCCGCCAGGTTCGTGCCGGCCTCGGGGTGGAGGAGAGGGGCCTCAGGCCGCAGGGCCGCCTCGACGTCGGGGACGGGCGGCAGGGGCTCGTAGTCCACCGCGACCAGTTCCGCGGCGTCCTCCGCCGCGTAGCGGTCGTCGGCCACCACGAGGGCCACCGGCTCGCCGACGTAGCGCACGCGGTCCTGCGCCAGCGGCGGCTGGAGGAAGCGGCGCAGCTCCGGGCGGTCGCCCAGGCGGATGGGGATGCGCGGGACCGGGCCCAGGTCGGCGGCGGTGGCTACCAGGTGGACGCCGGGGTGGCGGCGCGCCGCCGCGGTGTCGATGGCGCGGAGGCGGGCGTGGGCGTGGGGGCTGCGCACGACCACGGCGTGGAGGCAGCCGGGCAGCGTCAGGTCGGCCACGTAGCGGCCCGCGCCGGTGAGGAGGCGCGGGTCCTCCCGCCGGCGCACCGAGGCCCCGACGACCACGGTCCGCTCGGCGTTAGCGAGTGCGCGTGCCATGGACGTTCACCCAGATGGTGCGGGCGCGCCGCGGCCCCGGGTTGACGAAGCGGTGCGGCAGCGAGGAGTCGAAGGCGATGGCGTCCATGGGGCGCAGCTCGTAGGTGCGGCCAGCCACCTCGACCCGGAGGCGTCCCTCCAGGACCACCCCCAGCTCCCGGCCCCGGTGCTTGATGGGGTGGTCGGCGCTGGCCGTGCCGGGCTCGTAGCAGTTCTCCGCCAGCTCCACGTCCCAGGGGTCGTCGCGCGCCAGCACCCGGCGCTCCACCCCGGGGCGGGTGCGCACGAGCGGCTGCTCCTCGCGGCGCACCACCGGGCTCGACGAGGGCTCGCCCAGGGCGTCGAAGAGCGCGGCCATGGGGATCTGCAGCGCGTCGGCGATGGCCACCAGCGTGCCGATGGACGGGTTGACCACTCCGCGCTCCACCATGCTCAGCATCCCGGCGCTCAGCCCCGTCTCCCGCGCCACGTGCGCCAGGGTGATCCGCCGCGCCAGGCGCACCGCCCGGATACGCTGCCCGACGTCCCGCAGGGTCCGGGCCACGCCCAGGGCGCGCACGGCCCGGGCGGGCGCGCGCGGGCGGGCCGGGCGCGCCGGCACCCGGCGCCGGACGCCCGCCCCGGCGGGGGGGCGCGGCTGCCTCTTCAGAGTCATTGAATTCAACTTAAACCAGGATGAAGGGAAATCCTCTTTCCCCATGGAAGGGCAGGGGCACGGACCCTCCGCTCGCCGCGGGGCGCCCGGAGGGGCCGGACGCCTTCAGGCACCCGGGGTCGTCGACGGTGCCTCGCCGTGCAGGGTGATCGGCCGGGTGCGCCGTGGGACGACCAGGTTGAGGAGGGTGGCGGGGCCCTCCAGCGCCTCGATGGCGTGGGGGACGCCGGGGGGCGTCCAGGCCGCGTCCCCGGGGGCGAGCAGCAGGCGGTCGTCGCCCTGGTGCAGGCGCACCCGGCCCTCCAGCAGGACGACCAGCTGCTCCTCCGGATGGCTGTGGAGCGGGAACGCCGCGCCGGGCGCGAAGTGGTAGAGCACGGCCGAGAAGCCGTGGCCGTCGAACCGGCGCCGGCGGATCCCCGGGTAGGGCTCCTCCAGGGGCAGGTCGCTCCAGCGCAGGACGGCCATCGCGCTTCCTCCGGTCGGTCGGCGTCCCTGGCAGGTTCCGCGCCGGCGGCGACACTCCTGCCCAGGCCGGACGCCCCCGGGAGGTGAGAGCTCGTGCGCGTGGTGGACCTGAGCCATCCCGTCTCCATCCACTCTCCGGGGTGGGTGGGGTACCCGGGGCTGCGCCTGTGGTACCTCCAGACCCACCACACCCACGGCATCGTCAGCCAGATGGTGGAGATGCCCCTCCACCTCAGCACGCACATGGACGCGCCGATGCACGGGATCTCCGGCGGCGGCGACATGGCCTCCATCCCGCTGGAGCAACTCGTCGGGCCGGCGGCCATCGCCGATGTCTCCGAGGTGGGGGAGTGGGGCGTCTACACGCCCGAGCTGGTGATGCGCCAGGTGGAGGTCCGCCCGGGCGACATCCTCATCCTGCACACCGGGTGGCACCGCTACTACGCCGGGATGCCGGAAGAAGACCTCCCCCGCTACTTCACGCGCCACCCCGGTCCCGACCGGGCCTTCGCAGCGTGGGCGGTCCAGATGCGCTTCCGGTGGATCGGCGTGGACTGCGGCTCGGCCGACCACCCGATGAACACCTCCATCCGCTACCGCTTCCCCGCCCTCGTGCGGGAGTACGAGCGGCGCTTCGGGGTGTCGGTGGAGGAGCGCTTCCCCGAGGCGGACCTCTTCTGCATGCACCACGAGCCCTTCCGGCACGGCGTCATCCACGCCGAGAACCTGGGCGGGGAGCTGGCCACGCTGCTCAACCGGCGCTGCACCGTCGGCGCCTTCCCCTGGAAGTTCGTGGGCGGGGAAGCCTCGGTGTGCCGCATCGTGGCCTTCCTGGACGAGGAGGCGGGGGAGCCGGCACCGGCCCGGCGAGGCGGGGAGGCCGGCTGATGGCTGGCGTGCGGGTCAGCCGCCTGGAGACGGACGCCATCGACCTGCCCATCACCCCGGACGGCGGGCGGGCCCGCGCCGTCCTCCACCCCGCCATGGGGGCGCGGGAGCGCGGGCTCATCTACCTGGAGCTGCCCCCCGGGACGGCCGCCGCCCCGCTGCGCCACCCGATGGAGGCGGTCTACTACGTCGCCTCGGGCCAGGGTGCGGTCGAGGACCTGGACCACGGCGTGCGCACGCCGCTCGGTGGCGGCCGCATGATCTACCTGGCCGCGGGCCAGGGCTACCGGCTGTGGGGCCCGGCCGTCTTCGTCGGCGGGCCCTGCCCGCCCGACCCCGCGCTGCTCGGCGACTTGCCTCTGCCGGCCGGGGAGCATGCGCCCCTGCGGGGGCGCCCCACCCACCCCACCACCCGCGGCGGGGCTGCGGCCTCCCCGTCCCGCGGCGAGGCTGCGGCCTCCCCGACCGGCGCACGGCCCGCCCGCTCCCCGGCGGCCCCCGGCGTCCGCGTGCTGGACCCGCAGCATGACGGCGTGCCGATGCCAATGATCGCCCGCCGCTCCTGGCTCGTCGTCAGCCCTCACATGGGGGCCGAGCGCGCGGTGATGAACCTGGTGGAGCTGGCGGCGGGCGAGCGCAACGTCCCGCACGTCCACGACGCCTCCGAGGACAGCCTCTTCGTCCTGGAGGGCACCGGGTGGGCGTACGACCTCGACGACGGCACCCGGCTGCCGCTCGCCCCCGGCTGTGCCCTGGTGGTGCCGCCGGGGGTGCGGCACATCGTCGAAGCCGGCGCGCAGGGGCTGCGGAGCGTGGGCGGCCCGGTGCCGCCCGACCGGGCCATGCTGCGCGCCATGGGGATCGCGGTGTAGCCCGGACGGCAGCCAAACCCGCAGACGATCGGGCTCTTCCCCGTGGTCCTCGTGGTCTTTTACCGGAATGCAGGACGGCTCTGGGTGCCGGGTGCCCTGATCTGCCGCGAGGCGGTCCGGTGCCATGAGCCCGCCGCGCCATCAGACGGCGAATCTCGTCGGCGAGGGATCGGGATGAACTCGGGTCGGGTCGAGTTGTGCCTCCTCGCGCTCAGGTTGAGCTCGGCCCGGGCCGAGTTGCTCCTGGTGCGCGTCGAGTCACCTGCGCGGCGCGCAACGGCCTTGGGACGTGCAGCGCGCGATGGTCCTTGGGATGTGTGACGTGCGACGGGCCCCGGGATGTGTGGCGTGCGACAGGCCCTGGGATGTGTGGCGCGTGATGGCCCGGCGAGTCCAGTGAGATCTAGCAGCGAGATATCGGCGGCCGGGGCTAAATTATTTTCGTCGGCAGCCGGGGAAACTTTTCTGTCGCTCGATTTGTCGACTTGACAGGGAAATTTGTGCACATCCAGCGACGCACGACGCGCACCGCCAGGATGCCCCTGGAGCGCGTCCATTCGGCGCAGGGGCGGCTGCGCGACGCGGCGGGCCTTCGGCAGCGGGCCGACCGAGTTGCGCCCTCCTCGCGGCCTTCCGGAGGGCTCCCCACACCCGTGTTATCTCTGAGCCATGAGCACGAGCCTGAACGCTTCCACGCACGCCACACACGCCAGACACGCCGCGCCGCTCGATGCCGCCGGGCAGCGCTCCACGGGCGTACGGTTCTCTGCTGCGGCCATGCTCGACGCGGTGGCGCGGCTCTCCGACACGGATCTGCTGGAGCAGGTCTCGGCCCTCGCGGCCCGCGAGCGCGAGGCCACCACCGCCCTCGTTGCCCACCTCGCCGAGCTCGACGCCCGCCGCCTCTACCTGGCCCGCGGGTGCGCCTCCCTCTTCACCTACTGCACCGAGGTCCTCCGCCTCTCCGAGCACGCCGCCTACCACCGCATCCAGGCCGCCCGCGCCGCCCACCGCTTCCCCCTCCTCCTCGACCTCCTGGCCAGCGGCGCCCTCACCCTTACCACGGTCACCCTCCTCGCTCCTCACCTCACCCCGGCCAACCACCAGGCGGTCCTACGCGCGGCCGCCGGCCGGTCGAAGCGGGAGGTGGAAGCGCTGGTGGCGACACTCCACCCCCAGCCACCGGTGCCCACGGTCCTGCGGCGACTGCCGGCGCCACGGTCAATAGCCTCGGGGACGTCCCTGGGAGCGGCGCCGCCCCTTCAGACGCCGGGGCCCGCCGAGGCGACCACACAGAGGGGCCAACCCTCCGGCGCTGACAGCGCGGATGCCTCCGGCGCAGCCACGACTGGCATCCTCAAGCCGCAGCGTGAGCACCCGCAATCCACCACCTCCCCCCGTCCGTCCCACCGGCCGCTCGTCCAGCCGCTCGCCCCCGGGCGCTACAAAGTCCAGTTCACCGCCAGCGCCGCCACGGTGGCCAAGCTGCGGCAGGCCCAGGACCTGCTGCGCCACCAGATCCCCGACGGCGACCTCGCGCAGGTCATCGACCGGGCCCTCACCGCCCTCCTCCAGCAGGTCGCCCGCCGCCGGACCGGGGCCGCCGCCCGGCCACGAGAGCCGGGCCCGGCGCGCGAGGCGGGAGCGCGGTCTGTGGGCGCGCGGCCGACCGCACCGGCCAAGCGACCGACCGCACCGGCCAAGCGACCGACCGCACCGGCCAAGCGGCCGGCCGCACCGGTCCGGTCCATCCCGGCGTCGGTGAGGCGAACGGTCTGGGTGCGGGACGGCGGGCGGTGCGCCTTCGTCGCGCCGGATGGGCGTCGGTGCAGCGAGACCGCCTTCCTGGAGTTCCACCACCTCCAGCCCGTGGCTCGAGGGGGGCGGTCGACCGTCGCGAACCTCGAGCTGCGCTGCCGGGCGCACAACGGGTACGAGGCCCAAGTGGCGGGCCTGGCGCAGAGGTGGTCGACCGTGCGCCGGGATGGCACGGAGGGCAGCGCGGAGGAGCCGAACGGAACTCGGCCCGGACCGAGCTGGTCGCTCCACCGGAGGCACCCGGCAGCCGACGCCGTGGCGACGACCGGCCACCCTCCGCCCGGTGTCGGTCATCCGGTGCTCAGGTGATCGTGGGGGCGGCCTCCCTGTGCGGTGCGCTGAGCGCGCGGCACCTACAGCATCTCGCGCAGCACCGCCTCCACCTGCGGGATGATGGCGTTCCAGTCGGCGGACGGGTCCCGCGTCACCGTGATGAAGTCGTTCAGCAGGAAGACCTGCACCACGCCGGGGATGGCGAGGAGGCGCTGGGCCACCGGCACGTCCGCCGCCTCCGCGGCCGCGCGGAAGGTACGGCTGCGCCCCTCGGTGAGGCGGCGGTTCACCACGAACTTCAGCGCGTTCACGTTGGGCGTCGGCTGCACGTCCACGGTCACCGGGTCCATGGCGTCCCTCCGGTCACGGCTCCTGCGGCACCATGCAGGTCAGTGCGCGGGCTGTGGCGCCCGCAGCTCAATGGACGGGTTGCGCCCGCCCGCCGGGCACCTCGGCGTACCAGGCGGCCAGCCGGGCGAAGGCGACGACGGGCGGCAGCGCGCTGCGGATCCCCCCCACGACGCGCTCGGCGGCCACGGCCCCGCCGGTCATCAGGGACCAGCGCAGCTCCACGGCGGCCCCCAGCTGCAGGGCGAGCTCGGTGGAGATGAGACCGCCGTCGGCCAGCGGCAGGAAGACCTGCCACCGCCGGGGCGGTCGCGGCATGGCGAACATGTTGAGCATGGCCTTGGCGATGCCGGTCGCCGCGCCCACCGCGTTGCTGTACCAGCCCGCGGCCTGGGCCAGCCGCTCCTGCTCCCGCAGGAGGCGGTCGACGTCGCGCAGGGCCTGGTCGAGCACGGCCGCCGAGCCGAGCACGCGGGCCAGGCGCCATCCCACGCGGATCGGGTCGAGGTAGCGCGGCGGCTGGGGCAGGACGAACCCGTCCAGCGCCGCCACGGCCAGCCCGAGCGAGCGGGCCTGCAGGATCGCTTCCTTGGCGTCCTCCAGCAGGCTGGCCCGCTCCCCTTCGACCCGGGCCTCCAGCGCGCGCACGGCCGCGGCCCGGGCTTCCGGCTGGTTCTCCACCAGGAGCGTGCCGCCGTGCAGGATCTCGTAGATCACCGGCGGGATGTGGGTGTTGAGGGCAAAGGGGAGCAGGATCCCGGGCTCCCCACCGAGCGGGGCGGCGCCGGCCAGCCGGTCCATGTAGTCGCGGATGGCCTCCTCGTCCGTCTCCTCGGGGAAGAGCAGCGCGATCTCGATGTCGGTGTCGGGGTAGGAGCGGTCGCCCGCGTAGCTCCCGTACAGGTAGACGGCGGCGACGTCGGGCTCCTGAGCGAAGAAGGCGCGCAGCGCCTCGATGGCCTGCACACCTTCATGATACCGCGGCGCCCGCGGGCGGCCGGCGCGACCGCACCACCCGCGGGGCCGTCGGGGGGAGAGCCCTCAGGAGCGGTCGCCCGGCTCGGGGGCCAGCCGCTCGAGCAGCGCCAGCAGCCAGCGGTTCTGCTCCAGGGCGGCCTTGTGCTCGCTGCGTGCCCGGGCCATGCGCTCGCGCGCCTCCTCCAGGGCCTCGCGGTGACCGCGCGGCGCCCGCACGGTGCGGGAGTGGCGCAGGGCGCGCCGGACCTCCGCCAGCGCCTCCCGGTGCGCCTCCAGGTGCGCGCCGGTGGTGCGGCGGTGGCGCTGCAGGACGCGGCGGTGCTCCCGGCTCTCCAGCATCTCCGTCCCTCCTGCCCGCCGGGTGCACGCAGGTCGGGTGGGCCAGCGCCGTGCGAACCCTGCGGGTCCAGGGGTACGGTAGGGGGCCGCATCGTCGCGCCGCATCGGGACCGGCGCCGATTTTCATCGGGCGGAGACCCGAGGGGGAGCGTCCGTAGTTCTACGGAGGAACCTCAGGGCGTGATCAGGCCCATGCGGATGGCGGCGAAGATCAGGTCGGCCAGGCTGTCGGCGTCCAGCTTGGCCATGATGCTGGCGCGGTGGCTCTCCACCGTGCGCACGCTCAGG